>JBMFPI010000186.1:0-6964 GCA_049969195.1 Armatimonadota bacterium | reverse complement strand
GCCTGTGTTTTGAATGTAGCATGGTCAGGCGCCGTTGTCAAGTTCGTTTTCGAAAATCAGGTAATATTACTGATGTCGGCCCTCGGCAAACGGCGTGTTTTCGGGTTGCTGAGCTTGTTGCCGTAGAACGCAGGCCTGACGCCCTCCGCCATTCGACAGCCCCCACGGCGCGCCACGCACAATCCCCCCTTGCAGAACTCCCTCTTCCTCAACGGGAGAAGGCCGGGGCGAGGGTGAATTGTGGTTCGGGAACTCGGGCCGAGACGATTCAGTTTCGCAAGAATCACGTCACGCTGAACCTGTTTCAGCATCCAGACGTTGCAGCGATAGATCCTGAATCGAGTTCAGGATGACGAGGTCCTGGGCGTTTTCGCCTGTAAGACCGACCTGATATGCCGCGACGCCGAGATTTGACAGATCTCGAGCAGGGTAGCATAATCTTCTCAGTTCGCCGACTTCGAGGATGGTATGAACTCCCTGACGCTGCTCACAATAGGCTTCTGCGCCCTCGCGCTGGCATACAGGTATTACGGGGCCTTTCTCTCAGCGAAGGTGGCGGTCATCAACGCAGATCGCCCTACACCGGCGCACGAGTTTCGCGACGGCAAAGACTATCACCCGACAAATAAGTGGGTGCTCTTCGGGCATCACTTTGCGGCGATTGCGGGGGCCGGACCGCTTGTCGGGCCGGTGCTCGCAGCCCAGTACGGCTACTTACCCGGGGCGCTGTGGATACTAGTCGGGTCCATCTTTGCCGGGGCTGTGCAGGACTTTATCATCCTGCACGCGTCCGTGCGTCACAAAGGTCACTCGATATCCAGGATCGCGGAAAGATTCCTAGGCCCCGTGGCGGCCTGGTGCACAACGTTCGCCGTGATATTCGTACTGGTCGTGGCGCTGGCGGGGCTTGCGGCGGTGGTGGTCAACGCGCTCTCGGAGAGCGCGTGGGGCGTGTTCACAATCGCCTGCACAATCCCGATTGCTTTCCTGATGGGCCAGTGGATGTATCGGATCAGGCCCGGCAGGGTGGCGGAGGCGTCGGCGATCGGGGTGGCATTGCTGCTCGTGGGGGTGGTGGCGGGCAACCCGGTCGCGCACAGCAGCGCGGCCGGCTGGTTCAAGCTGTCGCCCGCGTCGCTGCAGATCGCGCTTGCGAGCTATGGGTTTATCGCGGCCGTCCTGCCTGTCTGGATGCTCCTGTGTCCCCGGGACTATCTTTCCACCTATATGAAGCTGGGGACCGTTGTGCTGCTGGCGGTCGGGGTAGTGTTGGTCCACCCCAAGCTCAGCATGCCTGCGACCACGCACTACCTGGGCGGCGGACTGGTCATCCCCGGCCCGGTGTGGCCATACGTCTGCCTGACGATTGCGTGCGGGGCCATCTCGGGCTTTCATGCCCTGATCGGCTCCGGGACCACGCCCAAGATGATCTCCAACGAAAAAGACATGCTCCCGATCGGCTACGGCGCGATGCTTGTCGAGGGCTTCGTCGCGATGCTTGCCCTCATAGCCGCGTGCATACTGAGCCGGGACCACTACTTCGCCATCAACGCCGACCCCTCCAAATTCAGCATCTCCGGCGCTACCGCCGGTGAACTGTCAAGGCTGGCTCGCGAGGTCGGGGAGAGCACGCTCATCGGGCGAACCGGAGGAGCGGTCACCCTGGCGGTCGGTATGGCGAGTGTGTTCAGGAGCCTCCCGGGAATGGGCGGGATGGTGAGCTACTGGTACCACTTCGCGATCATGTTCGAGGCGCTCTTCATCCTAACAACCATCGACACCGGCACCCGCGTGGCCCGGTTCATCCTTCAGGAAATACTCAGCCCGCTATACAAGCCCATGGGAAGCGGCACCTGGCTGCCCGGCGTGATCTTCACCAGCTTTGTTGTCACCGCTTCCTGGTACTATCTGCTCAGGGGAGGCACAATCGCAACCCTCTGGCCGATGCTCGGGCTCGCGAACGGGCTTTTGGGCGTGATAGCCCTCGCAATCGGGACCACATATATCCTGCGCCGATCCGCCAAACCCATCTATGCGCTGACCACTTTTCTGCCGTTTGCCTATATGGCGGTAACCCTGATGGCATTCGGCGTCCAGTTTACCCGCAAGCTTTGGCTGGGGCCACAGGCCGACTACGTCAAGGTCGGGCTGGCCGTCGCCATAATGGTGCTGGCGACGGTGGTCAGCCTTACGTGCGCAGCAAAGTGGGTGCATATACTTCTGTGCCCCGAGTGCCCCTCGGACGAGATCGAGCCCGCGCGAGATATGATGCGGCTTGCCGAAGGCCTAGACGTGAGCGACTGAAGCTCGAGCATGATAGAACGCAGACCAGACGTTTTCAGCGATTCGACGCCCATCAACCAAGCGGGAGAATCGCCAAAAATGCGCCTGTCACAACAGCGTGACTGAACCTCACTTAACTGCGCGGCTGAAGACCAGAGAAATCCTGAACGACTTGTCCCATTCGCTATTGGGCCTGGATGAGGTGGGGACCAGCAGCTTGTTGAGCAGGTTGTTGGCCAGATATGTCAACCTGAGACTCGTGGACGATGTGAGCTTGTAGGTGAGGTTCATCCGCAGGTCAACGAGTGGATCGTCGGTAAACGGTTCCACAAGGCGCAGATCGCCGTCGAGCGTCACGGAGCCCGTCAGAGGCGCCTTAAGCGCGAAGGTGTACACAGGTTTCACGAACCGCTCGGTCCTACCCTCCTTGTTGATGCGGTTAACGTACGCTAAGGCTACCTCGAAGTTGAGGACGGGGAAGACGACCGTCCCCACACCTGCGGAGAGCATACCGTAGCCCGATCTCTCCGGATAGCCTTTCAGGTTGGGCTTCCTCGTGCGCACTCTGGCGACCATCTCGGCAAAACGATAGCTCTTGCCGTCGCCTCGCTTGAGGCCGGCGTCCAGGTTCAGGGTTCCGAGCTCAGTTTCGTTAACCTTATTCTTCGAGAACGTCCTGCTCCGGGCGAAGCCGTAGCCGGTGCGCAGCCAGGAGCTGGCCCTGCTGTTGGTGCGGCTCAGGTTGATACGGCCGTTGATCTGATCCGCTATCTCGGAGGTGTAAGCACTTACCTCGAACTCGGTGGCTGTGGCGTTCCTGGTCTTACGGGCTGCCGAGGTGCCGGTCTTCCTCGCGCGCGGCGTGGCCGCCCGAGTAACGGTCTTTGCTGTCGATTCGGCCGCCGACGCGGCGGACTGCTCCGCAGGCCGGGGCGAAGTAGGCAGATCAGCAGCCCGTACCTGGACCGCCGGCACCAGCGCCGAGCAGAGGACAACTAGCGCGCCCACGCACACACGTGGCAGACTGGCCGGCCCGGCGGATGCGGCCGAGTTTGATTGCATAGAAAGCACCAGTCGGGAGAAACCTTTCCAGGAAACGATCTACACAATAAAGACGCGGTGGAGCAGCGCCGGTAACACTACCTTACCGAAACGCGCTTGCCGATGTCAAGAAGAGCCGGGCTAAGGTATCACTTCAGTCTTGCGAACGCGAACGCCCGGGACTCCGTCATCCTGAACTTGATCCAGGATCCATCACCACGGCGCCTGGATGCTGACACAAGCGCAATATCCTGGATGCTGACACAAGCGCAATATGACGTAATTCCCGCGGACCTGGATTGTCTCATCGCAACGACCCCAGGCCTCCTATGGGCCCGTTCTATCGCGGCACCCATTTGGCTATGCCGCGCAAACGTAGTCCCGCATCTCCACAAGGCCCATCGAGGTGAGTTGTTCCCTGATCAACTGCCTTGCGCCCAGCGAACTGACCGCCGCAATCACGAACACGCGTTTTCCGGCAAGCCAGCCCCGATCGACGATCGGCCTGCCGCGCAGCGTGTGCCCGATCTTGTTAGGGTCGATGTCCACAACCGCCCGGACGTCGAGGCGCTCGCGGATCAGGTGCTTGAGGATTCGCCTGCCGGTTTTTCCCGCACCCCAGAGCACAACCGGCCGATCGATGTCGGCAAGCATCCGTGCGAGGTAGTGCGCTTTCGCGCGCAGGAAGTTCTCCACTGAACAGCGGCTGTCCGTCAGCGTCACACGGCCTTCGGTATGCCGCCAAAAAAGAAGGGTCCTCGCGACCTTGGCGAAGCTCTTACCCGCTAGGTAGTAGCGCAGCCAGAGGTCGTAGTCCTCAACCCAGTCGCATTCGCGATAGCCGCCGATGGCGATGAGTTCGTCCCGCCGCACCATCGCGCTGGGATGTGCTACGGGGCTTTCGACAAACATCTCCCGTGCTATCTCGTCCGGGTGCACAAGCGAGTTGAGCCACTGCTCATATCGTACCATCCCGCCGAGGAGTTTGTTTCTGGGAAACATCCGCACCAGGCACGAGCACACGCTTATAGTCGGGTCGGCCTCAAGCAACTCCACCTGCAGGCGGAGGCGGTCACGGTGCGAGATGTCGTCTGCGTCCATTCTGGCAATAAGTCGTCCCGTACATAGCCTGATACCTTGATTGAGCGCCGCGATGAGCCCGCGGTGCGGTGCGTGGACCACGCGCAGCCGGCGGTCGTCCTCGGCGAGCGAATCGAGGATGCGTCGCGTCGCGTCCGTAGAGCCGTCGTTAACGACCACGACTTCCAAATCCGTCAGCGTCTGCCGCAGAATGCTCCGGACCGCGGCCTCCACCGTAGACGCCGCGTTGTAGACAGGTATCAACACCGACACGCGAGGATGCATGGTTTCCTTGCCCGGCGTACTCGCCCTACCTAAACGATTCGCCGCTCTCCGGCGCAAGGCCTTCGCCAGGGGCTGAGTGAGGCCAAGCCGTTGCAATAAGCGCATTTTCGGAGTTTCTACCACTTACTTGGGCAGCGGCGAATTTGGATGGGCTGGGTACGCTTCCCGGGCCTTCCCCTCGAATCGTTCCCGAACCATAGCGGAACTCGCTCCTTCTCCCTTTACGGGAGAGGGTCAGGGTATGCCACCCCAACCCGCGGTATCGGTTCAGTCTAGCGGGCACAAACGCCCGGCCCGCTGTCATCCTGAACTCGATTCGGGATCCAACCCCGCAGCCTCTGGATGCTGAGACAAGTTCAGCATGACGTAATTCCCGCGGAACTGAACTTTCTCAGCAGGGCAACCGGCTTGACAGGCCGCTGGATGCAGTTTATAATGCTGCATCAGTTGGCAGGGACGTGCATGTTTGCCTTGAACTTCTATCCAGAGCTGTATGCCGACGCACTGATGCGTGGCCGCAAGGGCGCCACCATCAGGCTGGGTGACAAGTCCGACAAGTACCGAAGCGGACAGATCGTGTGGATCACGGTCGGCAGGCGCTATCAGGTGCGGCAGAAGCTCTTCACAGCCGTGATAGACGACGTAACTGTCAAGAACGTTGGGGAACTGACTCAGCGCGAGGTCGAGAAAGAAAACCTGGAGTTCCGCAGCCCGGAGGACGTGATGACACTGTTGTCCCGTATCTACGACCGGGTGGTCACGCCGCTGGACGTCGTCACTATAATTTCGTTCTCTCCAGTCCGCGAGGACGGCAAAGACGGACTCGAGGAGATCTACGAGCGCTGGGTTTGAGTTCGGTTCGTGCTCTGATGGAGGCTGTTACGATAGAACACAAACCCGGCGTTTTCGGCGATTCGACCCGACCAAACTAAGCAAGACCATCGCTGAAAACCTGCCTACCTATCGCGAAGGTTTGGCGAAAGCACTCATTGACACGTTCCTCCCAGTGATGGTATACTTTACCTGGTCAAGCGGAGGCGCGGGAACAGGGCAAGGGCCTGGGCGCGGGCGAATAGCTCAGCTGGGAGAGCGCTTCCCTTACAAGGAAGAAGTCACAGGTTCGAGTCCTGTTTCGCCCACCACGCGGGGGTGTAGCTCAGTCGGTTAGAGCGCCTGCCTGTCACGCAGGAGGCCGCGAGTTCGAGTCTCGTCATCCCCGCCATTTGACTTAATTACTATTTCGAGCCCGGGCGGACAGCGCTTGTGACCCGGGCGAAGCCCGGCGCCGCAGCAGGCTTGAGGCTGTTGCGATAGAACGCAAATGTGGCGTGTTTGCCGATTGTATACTTCTCAACCAGACGGGAAAACCGCCGGAAACCTGGATATCGCAACAGCCCGGTCACTGAGGCGATCAATTTCGCAGCCCGACGAGCCGAGGTAGCTCAGTTGGTAGAGCAGTGGACTGAAAATCCACGTGTCGTCAGTTCGATTCTGACCCTCGGCACCAGATCGGAGGTTAGAGGTCCGGGTCCGCAGGTTTCGACACGTGCGGCCGATGCTTGTGGGCCGGTCCTCTAACCTCCAACTTACGAGATCCGATATCTGACCATATGACACGACAGGCCGACGTAGCTCAGTGGTAGAGCAGGGCTTTCGTAAAGCTCAGGCCGTGGGTTCGAATCCCTCCGTCGGCTCCAAGACAAACCAGCACGAGCCCTGTGGTGCCGTGCCTTTTGTGTGTGGTGGCCGAGTTCCCATGACTAACCCCAGGCGCATCACCAGGGCCCTGATCCCCGCCGCCGGAAAAGGCAGCAGACTCCTGCCCCTCACCAGGGCCGTGCCGAAAGAACTTCTTCCGCTTGGCAAGAAACCGGTGCTGGAGCACGTAGTCGAGGAGTGCGCCGCCTGCGGCATCCAGGAGATTCTCTTCATCATATCTGCCGGCAAGGAGGCCATCCGAGCACACTTCGGCGACTCAGCCGGCGGCATTCGTCTCAGTTACGCCTATCAGTCCGAGCAGAAAGGACTAGCCGACGCCGTTTTCTGCGGAAGAGAGTTCGTGGGAGCGGCCCCGTTCGCGGTAGTGCTGGGGGATTCGGTCATCGAGACGGACCAGGCTGTGCCGCCGTTCAGGCGGGTGCTCGACACCTTCGAATTAACCGACGCCGGTGCCGTCGTAGCCGTTATGCGTGCGCCCAGAGAGGAGGTCCCGCGATACGGGATCGTGAAGCCCAAGCACGGAATCGGGCCTGTGTTCGAGATCGAAGGTGTAGTC
>JBMFPI010000185.1:0-7054 GCA_049969195.1 Armatimonadota bacterium | reverse complement strand
CGGGGGGCCGCCCGCAGGCGCGCCGGCCGGACCACCGCCGGCGCCTGGAGGACTGCAGGAACCTCCGCCGCCCGAGCCCGCGCCTGAACCTGCACAGGGCGCGCCGCCCCAGCCGGCGGGAGACTGAGCCTCAGCCGGCCCGTTCCGAGCGCTGCGGGTAACCCGCTTTTGTTGCCGCCTGCAACCGCGATCCAACGCTCGGGACGGATTCCGCCCGGAGCAATTAATTGACAGGCTCTGGAACCCCGCCCGTCAGCGTCCAGAATTGCCCGTCGGCAGCGGTTACGCGCACGCAAACAGGCGGAAGCCCGGCATGGCCTTCGGCACCCGTGACACGCTCGATCCGAACCGGTTTCCCGTCAAGCGCGATCGCCCAGATAACCGTGCTCTGCGTGCCGGTCCGCCTGACGATCGCGCACGGAACGCGTTCTTGACTCGATGACGTGATGCCAGTTGCCGTGATCAGATCTGCCCCCCCGCCAGCATCGACAGTAATCGCTACGCGCCCGATGTCAGGCATGCGCGTTGCCATGCTGACTGGCCCGTCGGCAACCCGGATTCTTCCGTCCGTCAGATACTTGTATCCGGGCTTGTCCGGCGGGGTCCACGGCTCGCCCGTAAGCCCTTCGACCCACTCGCCGCCCTGGTGGTACGCGATATCCAGCAGTCTGGGCTTGTCGGATGCAACCTGATCCAGCACCACAGCCAGGTTCGGATTCAGCAGGGCAGCAGTGCGGACGAATCGGACGCCCTCGTAGATCGCACCCGCGTCCGCGACCACGAAATCCACGCCCTTCTTGCCTCCAAACGAAAGGAACCTGCCGTCCACGGCTTTCTGAGACGTCTCATCGACGATCAGCGTGTTGTGTGCGACGGAGGTCCTGAACCAGCTGCTCTGTATCGGTAGCCCGTAAAGCGCCGTACCGGGATCGACCGCAACGACCTGCCCTCGGGCATACAGAATGAAGCTAAGCTTGTCCGGGTGCCCGTGACCACCGCCATAGGGACCGTATTTCATACAGAACCAAGTCGCATTGCGCCCCTCTCCCTGTGTGAGAATCGCGTAACCCGAGTCGGGAAAGTTGGCGCTGTGCGGGGCTGATCTCGGTGCTTCGGGCAGATGCGGCTCCCCGAACAAGAGCGCATAGTCACCAAGACGATCGCCCTCTGCGAGAAGCCCAAGATAGGCAGATTCCTTGTAGCGAGCGTAACCCAGCTCGTATATGCCTCTGCAAGCGACCAGGTCGACTTCGCCACTGTCGCTGAACGCGGGCAGCTTGAGATTGGGCATGGCGAACTTGAGCGGCGCGTCGAACATGCGTTTCAATTCGGGCCCGTAAAGGTCTATCCCGCAGTTGCGCGCGGCCTCGGCCAGAGGCCAGAGCGCGGACAGAGTGTAGAAGTGGTAACCCCAAGCACCCTCCCACCATTGGCCGTCCGGTGTGACGCCTGTCGACATCTGCACGCGAAAGCCGCGCTCCGGGTCGTCGATTGCTTCACGGATCAGCTCCTGATCGCCGAGCAACAATCCGACCAGGCCGACCGCGCTGTTCTTCCAGCACTGAATGTTGTGGATGTCCAGTTTGTGCGGCAGGATTACTTCCTTGACGGCAGGTAGCAGGAGCTTGTCGGCGATTGCGCGGCGGTCTTGCTCTGAGAGCGTGTCCCATATCAGGTCCGCGCCCTGGCACAGCGGGATCAGCCACACGGATTCGTCGAGGGATTGGGCCCCCGCTTTGCCCCCGCCTACTTTGGCCTCGCCATTGATAGTGTGCAGCGGGTACGAGCCGTAGACCTCCGCATACGCGAGCAGTATCCCGCGGGCTTTCTGCGCGCAGCGCTCGTCGCGCGTGACCTGATAGACCAATCCGAGATCGCGAACAGCCCGCGCCCAGTCTTGATGCATATTGCCTATCGCACAGCCGTCGTAGTCGCGAGGAGGAGTGCTCGGATCACCCTTGAACACTTCTTTATCAACGGGACAAATGTGCTCCCATTTCCACGGGCCGATCTGTTTGCCCCTCGACAGCCTCGTTCCGTGGATTGGACAGGCATACCAGTGATACCAGTTACCTCCGCGCGGAGGGAGATCAACCGATTGATCGAGCAAATCGTCGGTGCACTTCTTGAGCGTCTGCCAGCTCGACCGCGCCCAATCGCATGATTCGATCTTCTTCTTCAACTGGGCGATGCCGTCCCGGCTTAGAAGAAGCCTGGGATGCGACGGGATTACCGCCGCCCCGCACAGGGTGATTGCAGCTAATGCGTATGGCATAGGTCAGTGCATCTCCACTTCACACGTCCCGATACCCTTGCGATAGAAATTGAATTGCACGTTCGGGTGAAGCGCCAGCAGGGACATCGGGACCGCGCTGTCAGGTATTTTCTTCGAAATCATCAGAGTCGTCAGCCGCTGGCCGAACGGGTTGTCGTGCATACCGGCGTGCCAGATCGATACGCGTTCGGCCTTCCAGGTCTGAACCGGGCCAACCGTCACCGCCTGGCTCGGGACAAGATCGACCTTTCCACCGCCGGACGTGCGGGCGTTCTGCATAATCGTAACGGGATGCAGGTCAACCACGCGCGTGTTGAGCTTCAAGTACTCTTCGGGCGTTGGAGGCTCGTCCTTGTAAAGCCCCTCCCGCCTGACCGGGTCGTTGAATGCCCAGTGCTTGATATCGCCCTGCCCGCCCTGCATAACCGCACACCGAACACCCTCCCAGCTCTTGATGTAATCGGTCGGGTCAGCCTTGGGAAAATGCAGGTTCGATTCGGGCATCGCAAGATCGGGACGAATACGGTTGAAACACATCTGACGGTCCGTGCGTGCAAACGAGAGCGGGTGATCTTCGGGAACCTCCCTGCCGTCAATCACCCACTCGTCCATACCCCAGAAGTGAGCATCCTTGAGGTTGAGATCGATTGCGTTGACAATCCTCGCCACAAGCGGAAGCTGTTCGGTCGGGCCGATGGGTCCGCAGATGCCGACGGGGTTGTCCGGCGTCGCCTGCTTCCACGCCTCTATGTACTCAAGCGCCTCCGCACAGTAGAACTCTTCCAAGGTGTCGTAGATAACAACCTTGAACCCCGGTCGCGAGAGGCCGAGCATGTCTTCCGGCGTAAGTTTGGCAGCGTCGTCCAGGATCGACTTGTCGATGGTGGTGTAGTCCCACCAGTCGGGTGCGAGTTTGCTGAGCGGTCTTGCCATCATACTCCTCCTGATCTGCAATGTCTTGCAACAAGTCTAAACCGACTGTTTGCGATAGGCGCGTTTCCGACGAGTCTCCTGGTTAGCAGAGGCGCGTCGAATCGCCGAAAACGCCGGGCCTTGCGTTCTATCGCAACAGCCCCTAAAAGTTCAAGCACACCACGCCCAGAGCACTGAACGGGTGTCTGATCCCAGTCGCAGTTGGTCCGAGAGCGTCTACGTGAAATACGATTAGCCGCCCGGAACGCGTCAGTTCACTCTTGCAGGCGCGAACGCCCAGGAACGCCGTGTCGACGTCCCTACCCTACCACCAACTTGATCGCGGCCACGGCCGCCAGAAAGATCAATACTCCCTCAAACGCCTTCTGGGGAATCCTGGGCAGCAGCCACTTACCGACAAAGACCCCGACGAGAACCGCCGGGAAAAGCAGCGCGTTGAGGGTGATTGATCGCGCAGTCACGATCGGATTGCTAGGGTTTACGGCGCTCAGGACCACATACACCGGCATCTTCGCGACGTTGATGATGAAGAAATACCACGCGATCGTGCCCATAAACTGGTTCTTGGGCAGCCTGTGCGCGGTGAGGTAAATGGTCATCACCGGCCCTGCTGCATTGGACACCATGGTCGAGAAGCCGGCCAGAATGCCGGTTCCCGCGACCCCTAATCGAGAGGTGGGAGTCAGCTTTTCCCCGAGCCTGCCCTGCACGAGGTACAGCGCCAGCATTCCGAGCACCAGCCAACCGATCACCCGGCCCAGGACATCCCTGCTGCCACCCATCCTGCCGGTAAGCTGCAGCGCGGCGGCCCCGATGGCCAGCCCGACCACCACCCAGGGGAGCAGTCCCACAAGCTTGTCCCACTGCGCGTGCCGCCGATACCAGGTCACAGCAAACACATCACCCATAATGAGAAGCGGCAGCATGATCCCGATCGACGCCCTTCCCCCAAAGGCCGCAGCCAAAATTGGAACCACAGGGGTTCCAACACCCGGAACGCCGGTCTTGGATATACCAACCAGCAGGGCCGCGGCCCCGCCAAGCATCCATTGCCAGGATTCATAGCCCACAAACGCTCACCTCAAAGCCCAGTCCAGATGTGCACTAGGCCGTTGCGACACGCGCGTTCTTGGCGATTCTCCCGTTTACTTCGCGAGCGCCGATTCGCCCGAAACGCCGGGTTTGCGCACCTTCGCAACAGCCTCCATCGTATACGCATAACTTCCCCGGGGCCGAAGAATAGTTCTCTAACTCGATGGCCAGCAGACCAGAGCGTCGCGCAGCGGGTCAAATGACTCGGGGCCGAAGCCCAGGTGCGAATGACGGCGCCACCCCTCGGCAAACTGGAACCGTCCCGACATCCTGCCCACCTCGGCGCACATATCTTCCATGGTCTTTATATAGCTGCCCACCCCCTGGCTCTCGTCCAGCCAGTCCTTCTGGCTCTTATGGCATGCAAGCATTTCCCGCTTGCGCGGCATCACGGCCGATATGTCAACGTAGAAATCCGGTACTACCCGATTGCGAAGCTGGTCTGCCAAGCCGTAAGGAAGAGCATGATATACCCCCATCTGCACGCCGATGGGGGCACGGGGCGGATCGCTAGCATAGTTGCGCATATTGCGACAGAACGCCGCCGTGACCATCAGGCGCGAGGTCGTCGTGTGGTCTTCCATGTAGTCCTGCGGCGACGGCAGGAGAAGTATCTCCGGGGCAACTTCGCGCACTACGGCGCAGAGCTTGCGAATCAGCGGGGTTTCGTAGAGAATCTCTATATCCTCTGCGATGGGCGGATGCCATACCGCGCCGATAAGGTCACAGGCTCGGCGCGCTTCATCGGCCCGGATTGCAACGATCTCGTCGCGGTCGAGCGCAGCGGTGCCGCAGTTGCCCGTGCCCACGTTCATATAATGCAACTCGTATCCAGCTTCGCCCAGAAGTATCAGCGTCCCGGACATCAGAAACTCGATGTCGTCGGGGTGTGCGGCGACGGCCATAGCTGTCTTCATACAGCGATATTTGCCGTCGAGACCTCGAGAACCTCCGCCGATTTCCCCGTCCAGATTCACAGGCGATCCTGGCTCACCGCCGGCAGCCCAATCCGCTCGACTGCCTTAAGGGCAGCGCTCACGTAAGGAACTGATAGATGGGCAGGCCAAAGATTCGTCCGATCAACGTCCAAACGGCCTGGGTAAGGATGTCGCCCAGGATCACGCCGACGAAAAGCGGCACGCCGCCGCGGTAGGCGCGGTTTCCGCCGAAGCGCAACAAACACGTTTTCGCAAGCCAAGCAATGAAAAACGGGACTATGAACGCGCCCATCGTGAGAGTGTTGCAGAGTACATATCCGACGGGGTGAATGCCGAATAAACCCAGCGACCTGATCCGGGCCAGCACCAGGGTGAGTCCTGCCCCGAAGGCCATAGCAGCCACACCCGCCTGATCCCACGAGCCCCCTGAGACCGCCATTCGGTTGACCTCGTCGAACGCTACCGAGACCTTGTACAGCGGATAGGGTTCCGCCCTGGCGGTAGCGGCTCCGATCTCGTACCACTTCGAAAGCGTCGTGTACCAGCCGATTGCGAGTGCCGTGAGCGTCCCGAGTCCAACCCAGACGAGAACAGTGCGCCATCTGATCCCGGACCGTTCGGCGATGTCGAGTCCCTCCATCAGATACGGCATGGACTGCGCACGCACGTCGACGTGAATCAGGCTGAAGAGGCCGCTCGAGACCAGCGCATGGTCTCCCCACCCGGTCGTGCCCATTATAGAGCTCGCGACGCGGTCAGGGGTAAACACAAGCGGCGCAAAGGTCCACTGTCCCCCCCGCCTCAGCTCGCACGCGGGCCCCGCTCAGCACATATGCCACGTAAACCGATATTGCGATAACTGCCGCCAGTTTCGGGATCCCCGCAAGCACCATCATCCCCGCGCACAACAGTGAGAACGCGATTGCCCCCACACCGAGCATACGAACCAACCTCCGCTCCGCATGCGGGATAAGCCCGGCGATGGCTCGCCAGTGATGTCTTGCGCCCCATATGACGATGCCGGCAAAAGCAATCCACGCCCCGGCGGCCTGTTCTTCCCTGTAGGGAAAACATGACGATGCAGAACCCATTCCCCCCTGCTCGATCCCAGCCGCCGCACCGATCACGGGCAGTACGAACCTGATCACAACCGCCAGAAACCAACAGCTAAAGCTGACGTCGCCGGGGACAAAGTAGGCCAGCCCTATCGCCATCGGGTACAGGCCGAACGGGAAAGGCGGCAGGGCGCTCCATGGCGGCGGCTGCCCGGCTGCCAGGTGCACATAGTATGCCTTGAGTTGCAGGGCCGGCACCGAAGGCCACCACTCGTGAAACACCAGAAGGCTCTGCAGAATCGCCGGTATCGCGAAGCCGATCCAGAACGCGGGGCGTCGAAAAACCTCCTCGCGTGGGTCACTCATCTGGAGCGGAAGCATGGCGATAGGAAACGTAAGGCGCTCGTGGTAAATCCACACTCGGCGCATGATGCCGGCCAGGCATAGCCATATCGCGCTCAGCGATATCAGGTAGACGCTCCAGAATGCAACCGGCCCCGCCCACGCTCGCCATGGCACCTCGCTGCCGCCGCGATACAGGCCCCTGATCGCCTCCGGGTCGTGCAACACCGGCAGACCAGTTAGCTGCGGAGTGAACCTCAGCCACTGGGGCTGCGTAGTGGAAAAGAACGGCAGATACCCCATCCCCGCCGCTATGAACCGCATGCCGCCGTAGCCGACAATCGGGATCGTGGCGGTCAACACCACATAGGCCAGCATCAGCTCGTTCTGTTCGAAAGGCAACCATCTTCTGCAGGCAC
>JBMFPI010000184.1:0-7116 GCA_049969195.1 Armatimonadota bacterium | reverse complement strand
TCCCATCCTACACTGCCGCTCGACCAAGTCGCGCCATCGTAGCTTCTGTCAAGGTGGGGGCGGTTTGACGCTTACGTCACAACAGCCCGCACTGGGACAGTTCAGCTCTGCGGGAATCAAGTGATGCTGAACTTGTTTGAGCATCTAGGCACCGTAAGGATGGATCCTGAATCAGGTTCAGAATGACGCGTCCGGGACGTTTGCGCCTCCTAAACCGAACTGATACCTTGCACGTAACCCGCCCTTGATGACCGGCGTCTAACGGGATATAATCGACATTGGATCGGATAGGGAGGGGTCTGTGATGAAAGGACTCGCACTCGTTCTCGCGTTCCTCTTTCTTGCCGGATGCGCGGTAGCGGCGGAGCAGCCAAAGGTCAACATTGACGCGCGCAACACGCCGATAAAGGACCTGGTGGCGGACCTCAGCCGGCAATCCGGCGCAGCCATTGTCCTCGACCCGAAGGTGCAGGCTAACGTGTCGCTCAGCCTCAGCGATGCCGATCTCAGCCAGGCTCTCGACGCGATATGCAAACTCAACAAACTGGTGTGGAAGAAGCTGCAGTTCGCGAAGCCTGCTGACGAAACAGTCAAGCTCGACCAGATCAAGTCTGCAATGGTCGCGCTCGCGTCGATGCCGATGGTGGCCCTGTCGGTTGAGGACCCGGCTTCAAAGACGGCGGCAGTGTTTGCCAAGAATCTGCCGTCGAGTCCGGATACGTCCTCTATGAAGCTGCCGGAAGGCTACACCTGGATGACGGTGTACGTCATTCTTGCCTCGGAACTTCAGGAGTCGAAGCCGACCTCCGGCAGCACGGTTGCCCTGAGCGCCGATAGCAAGGAAAGAACCCTTCAGATGGCGAGAATGACGCCCGAGGAGCGCCGGCAGGCGTTTGCGGCAGAAATAGCCGCACAGATGAGCCTGGCGCCCGAGATAAGGCGGCAGATACTTGCTGATCGGCTTCTGGCGCAGTTCAGCCTTGATCCGCAGTACCGCGATCAGTTCAGGGAGGACATGCATCAGGCGTTCCATATGGTACGCGAACAAAACCCGGAGTTCGACTTCGGCAGGCGCGGACCGCGCGGTGACCGCGAGCGCCGAGACCGCGGAGAAGGCGGCAACTAATCCAATCGCGGAAAAGAAAACCTGCCTGTCGCAAGGACCTGAGTCAACACAATGCCCGGCGCGTTTCGTTATCTGCTACGAATGCTGCATCAAGAAACTCCAGGCTATTGCGATAGGCGCGTTCTCGGCAATTCTCCCGCTTAGCCGAGGAGCATCGAATCGCAGAAAAAGCTGGATTTAGGTTCTATCGCAATAACGTCGGGAACTCATCTGCAGGGGCGAAGCATTCGGAGTGCGGACCTGAGGTTGCCCAGGACCGGCCGGTCGAGTGCCTTGCCTCTGCGGCACAAATGGAGCATCAGGGATGGAATTTCGGGTAGTGTGCGGCTCGCTCGTCGAGCAGCCCTGCGACGTTCTGATTGTGAACCTCTTTGAGGGGGTCAAGGCTCCCGGTGGCGGCACAGGGGCTGTAGACAAAGCGCTCGGCGGACTGATCTCGACCGCCATCCGGGACGAGGAGTTCGAAGCTCATCTGGGACAGACGCTACTCCTGCGCGCCTGCGACCGGATACCCGCATCCAAGGTGCTGGTCGTCGGACTCGGCAAATCCCGGGATTTCGGCATCGCCGAGGTTATGCGCGCGGCAGCGTCGGCTGCCCGAGAGTGCGTTCGGCTCCGCGCACACAAAGTGGCGAGCATCCTCCATGGCGCGGGCATCGGCGGCCTTCCCGTGTACGAATGCGCACGCGCGCTGATTCTAGGCACGATTCTCGGCACCTACCAGCACACACGCCTGAAGACGGAAAACGTCAGGCCGAACCCCATCCAGACATTTGATATCGTGGAGATTTCCGCGGAAAAGTTGGACGAAATCAGACGCGGCATCGGCAGAGCTGAGGTCATAGGCGACGCACTCGTCTTTGCTCGAGACCTGGCAAACGAACCCTCTAACATAGTCACGCCCTCCTATCTGGCATCCGTATCGGAAAACATCGCGCGCGAGGGCGGGCTGAGGTGCCGCATTCTGAACCGACAGCAAATCGAAGAGGCAGGCATGGGGCTTCTTGCAGCCGTAGCTCGAGGCAGTGCGCAGGAGCCGAGGTTCATAGAACTGAGGTACGAGAGCCCGGATGCCTCAAGAACGGTCGCGCTCGTCGGGAAGGGGATCACTTTCGATTCCGGGGGATACTCGCTCAAGAACCAGGATTCGATGCAAAGTATGAAGGACGATATGTCCGGCGCGGGCGCAGTGCTCGCTGCAATTCGCGCTGTGGCCAGGCTCAAGCCGCGGGTCAACGTAATCGCCGTCATACCTGCGACGGAGAATATGATCGGCGGCAGCGCAATTCACCCCGGCGACGTGTTCCGGTCCCTTTCCGGCAAGACGGTCGAGGTCGTCAACACGGACGCCGAGGGGAGGCTTATCCTGGCCGACGCAATCACATACGCGAAAAACCAGGGCGCGGATGAGATAATCGACGCCGCCACTTTGACCGGCGCGTGCGTCACCGCCCTGGGCACCGAGATATCCGGCATAATGGGCAACAGCAAGCCAATGATAGAACGGTTGATTAGGGCAGGCGAGTCGTGCGGGGAGAGGCTCTGGGAGCTGCCGCTGCATCGCGGCTACAGGAAATTGCTGGACAGCGATATAGCGGACCTCAAGAACGTTGCCGGTCGTGAGGGCGCGGCAATCGTCGCGGCACTTTTCCTCGAGAGTTTCGTCGGCGACACACCGTGGGCCCACATCGACATCAGCGCGGCTACGACTGACAAGGATACTGAGTTAGCCCGAAAGGGCAGTACCGGGGCGCCGACGGCGACCCTGATAGAATATCTGACGGAGGCTGTCGCGATATAACGCTGTCCCGGCGTTTTGGCGATTCGAGCCCTCTTGACTGAGCTAGAGAATCGCTGAAAACGCTCCTAACGGGGAATCTCCGGTTCTGCGCGAATGACGTTATGCTGAATCTGTTTCAGCATCCAAGCGCCGGAGATGTGGATCCTGAATTGAGTTCAGGACGACGTGGTTCCGGGCGTTAGCACCGGCAAGACCGAACCGACACGTCTATCGCGACAGCCTGAACGGGAGATGCTCATTGATGCTGGACAGTTTTCTGAGCAAATTGGACGCCGCCATCGACTCGGCACACCAGGCCGCATCGGAGGATCTTTTCCGCAGGGCCGTTTCTTACGAGCCGGTCGAACGGCTGCCCCTTACGATCAACTGCACGCTGCCGGATTGGCCAGCGTTTTCATATCGCGAGACGTTCGATGATATACACAAGATGCTGCTCGCGGAGTTGGCCCCCGTATGGGCCGGCGCCAATCTGCGCGACGACCGCGTCTACACAATCCGGGCAAACTACGGCGTCGGGGCAATCGCCTCAATGTTCGGCTGTCACGTGCGGCTGACAGAAGACAACGTGCTGCCGTGGGTCACCCCGCTGGACAGCGCCTCGCTCGATAGGATTCTGGACTCCGGGAAAATCAGCATCGAATCGGGTCTCGGTGGGAGAGTGTTGGAGACCGAGCAATTCTATTTGAAAACGCTGTCTCGTTTTGACAACCTGGCCCAATGGGTGCACGTTTATCTCGCCGACACTCAGGGCCCATTTGACAACGCCCACCTGATCATGGGGCACACAATCTATACCGAGCTCTACGACAACCCCGTCCGAGTCCACCGTCTTCTCGAGCTGGTCACGGACACCTGTATTCGCTACTCCAGAGCGCAGAAGCAGATCACAGGCGAAAGCGGCCCATTCAGTTACCATTCTCAGATGATCGTTCGAGGCGGGGTGCGAATCTGCGACGACAGCGGGATCAACCTGTCAGCCGAGCTATATCGCGAGTTCTGTAAACCGTACAATGAGCGCATCCTTGCCGAATTCGGCGGTGGCTGGATTCATTACTGCGGGAACGGCAGACAGATACTGCCCGAGGTGCTTTCCACTTCGGGCGTAACAGGGATTAACTTCGGTCAACCCGAGCTTCAGGACCTCGCACACGTGTATGGCCAAGCGGCACCCCGGAAGGTCGCGGTCCTGAACTGGATCGGCAGGGCATGCGTGCCCGATGGAATCAGAACCGGCCTCACCATTCTTGAACAGGTATCCGACCCCCAGCAAGCAAGACAAATCGCCGCCCGACGTTAGCAAGCTACTGCATCTACCAAGAGGTTCGCGCGAGAGAACCCAAACCCTGCGTCTTCGGCGATTTTCCTGGCATAGTGGAGGAGCATCGAATCGCCGAAACGGCTGGGTTTGTGTTCTATCTGACGTCACGTCAAGATGGGCTGGAGTATGCTACCTCGGCCCTGGGCGGCAGTGCAACTTCCTCTCTCTCGACGGGAGAGCGTCGGGGTGAGGGTGAAATGGCCTGACGTCCGGGGCATACTGCCTCGGACACAAGTCCCGTTGGCATGTTGCCAACTTCGTGGTAAGAGGATGGCTGCCTTTGCGCCCTGCGGCGGAAACATGCTCGAATCCTGGGCCGCGTAAGAGACACGCCGCCCATGCGACGAGCGTTTTCAGCAATCGGACCCTCCTCAAGCAAGAGGCAGAATCGACGAGAACGGACTAATCGCGACAGCTTGCACAGGAGACAGTCCAGTCCCACGGGTAGTCCCACGAGGATCGCGTCCTGCTCAACTTGCTTCAGCATCCAGCCGCCGAAAGGATGGATACTGGATCGAGTTCAGGGCGACCCGATCCCGGGCATTAGCGCCTGCAAGACCGAGCCGACACCTTCGTAGAGCCGGTATTGACAGAATCCGCGCAGGTGGTATAATGGCCGCGTGCGCACCCGTAGCTCAGAGGATAGAGCGTCTGCCTCCGGAGCAGAAGGCCGCGCGTTCGAGTCGCGCCGGGTGCGCCATTCTTGCATCACATTGTTGCGATAGAAGGCCAACCGATCGTTCTCGGCGAGACAGTTCAATTCCGCGGAAGCTATGTCATGCCGAACTTGTTTCAGCCTCCAGGTGCCGAAGGGACCGATCCTGAATCGGGTTCAGGATGACGGGGTCCCGAGCGTTTGTGCGTGCAAGATTGAACTGGTATTTCTTGGCAATTGGGCTCTCCTTAGCCAAGCTGATGAATCGCCTAAATCGAGCCTGTCTCAACAGGCTAGTGTACGCCGCGGGAGGGGGAGAGGATGAAGGTGATGCTTCTCGCAATCGCGTGCTCCGTTGTCTGCAATGACTGTGTTGCCGGCCTGAGGCTGGTGCAGGACGGCAGAAGCGACTACAGTATCGTCCTTTCCAGAAGCGCCAGCCCCTCCGAACATTTCGCGGCTGCGGAGTTCAAGCGTTACATCCACGAAATATCAGGCGCCACGATTCCTTACGCTCCCGACGGACCAAGCCCACCGGCCAAGGCCGTTCTTATCGGCAGTTCCGAGGCCCTCGAGGCCTTGAATCTCAGCTTGCCGCCGTGTGCAGAACACGACGAGGGCTTTGTTATCCGCACCGTCGGCGAGAGGCTTATCATCACAGGCGGCAGGCTCCGGGGAGCTATGTACGGAGTATACACGTTTCTCGAGGAAGTTCTGGGCTGCCGGTGGCTGAGCGGCACGGTGAGCAAGACACCTCGAATGTCCAATATCATAATTCCGGATCTCGACATAGCCCAAAGCCCGGCCTTCGAGTACAGGGACGTGTTCATACGGGAGGCTATGAACAAGGAGTATGCCGCCAAGCAAAAATGCAACAGCGCCAACGCGGGGCTAGACAACGCGCGGGGCGGCGGAATCGGTTATTATCCGTTCGTCCACTCGTTTGCAAGCCTGGTGCCGGTCGAGAAGTACTGGGACACCCACCCCGAGTACTTTTCGATGGTAGATGGCAAGCGCACGCGGGATCACACTCAGTTATGCCTGACGAACCCTGACGTGCTGAGAATAGCGACTGAGACGGTACTCCAATGGATGCACGATCACCCGGAGGCCAGGCTCTACTCGGTTTCGCAAAACGATTGGTACAACAACTGCCAGTGCGAGCGTTGCAAGGCCATTGATGAGGAGGAAGGCAGCCCATCGGGGCTCTTGCTGAGGTTCGTGAACGCAATCGCCGAGGAGACGGAGAAAGTCTATCCGGACAAACTCATCGACACCCTGGCGTACCAGTGGACCGAGAAGCCGCCGAAGATCACGAAACCGCGGCATAACGTGCGTGTGCGCCTGTGTCCCATATTCTGCTGCGAGTCCCATCCCTACGAAACCTGCGATGCCGCGGAGAACAAAGCCTTTATCGAGAACCTGCGCGGCTGGGCCGCAATAACCGATCAGCTATATATCTGGCATTACAACACGAGCTTTGCCCACTATTTGAACCCTTTCCCGGACTTTCGACAGCTCGCGGACTCGGCGAGACTCTACAAACGTATGGGTGTGAAGGGAGTATTCTGGGAGGGCAGCTACCCGCCTGGAGGCGGGGGCGAGCTTGCTTTGCTTCGCGCCTATCTTCTGTCAAAGCTTTCCTGGAATCCTGATGTGGACGCAGAGGCGGTTATGAAAAGCTTCTGCGACGACTACTACGGCCCGGCCGGCAAGTACATCTGGGAATATGTCGAGCTGCTGCTGGAAAAGGTGACAAAGGACAACATCCACGTCAAGATCTGGGCGGCTCCGACCGACGCATACCTGACACCCGACATTCTGGCCCGGGCAGACAGGCTCTTCGACAATGCCGAACGTGCTGCAGAATCGAAAGACATCCTGGACAGGGTCAAGCAGGCCCGCCTGTCAATCGAATACGTCAAGCTCATGCAGCCGATTCTACGAAACGAGTTCAAAGGCAGGGAGGCGGAGCTGGTATCTGCGCTCGACTCGTTTGTCGCCCGGTGCAAGGGATACGGCGTGACGCATATAAGCGAGGGCGAAACGCTCGAGAGCTTCCATGCTCGCATCAGGAAACAGCTCGGCGCGGGCTGAGCGAATCAGGCCGGTGAGCCTGCATGTCGTGTCAGTAGGCCGACCAACCTGCGCAGACACACGAAAGGGGTAAGCGTCAAACCGCCCCCACCTTGACAGAAGCTACGATGGCGCGACTT
>JBMFPI010000183.1:0-7119 GCA_049969195.1 Armatimonadota bacterium | reverse complement strand
GACCATTCGGCAGGATATTGACGTGGACGTGGTTGTCGCCTATGTGACCGAAGATCACCGATTCCAGGCCGTTCTCACTTATGCCCTGGCGATACATGGTAAGCACGGTTTCGAGATGCTCATCGGGAACCGACATATCCGTGCCGAGCTTTGTTATGTCGGGACGCTCTCGTTTGCGCTCGTCAATCAGGAGGTTGACGGCCTCGGGAACCGCATGCCGAAAGGCTTTTATCGGCTCGAGCTCGCGCTCAGCCGTGGCGTACCAGGTGTCTTCGTCGGACGCCTCGAGGGCGGCCGCCTGTTCCATCACCGCCATCACAGCTTCTTCCGCTTCGTCGTCGCTTGTTGCGTGGAACTCGATGTATACAGCAGTATCCCATTCCGGTCGCAGAGGAGGGATCTTCTCGAACGCCGGATAGGCGGATTTCATCCGCCGCAGAAGATCGAGCGCCTCTCTGCTGAAAAACTCGATCCCGGCCGGTTTGAAGGCGACAGGCTCAATCCCGTCAACAGCCTCGCCCCGCGCCGCGCGCACCAGTTTGATGGCCGAATCTTCCGACGGCAGAAAGACGGTCAGCCCGTGCACCGCCTTCGGCCTGCTGATTAAGCAAAGCTCGGCCTGTGTGATGATGCCTAGCGTTCCCTCCATCCCGATGAAGAGGTCGATAATGTCCATATCGTCGGCTATGAAGTATCCGGCAGCGGACTTGACGTCCGGCTGGTTGTACGACGGCAGCCGGCCCTCTATCCTGCGTCCTGACTCGGTCGTGAGTGAAAATGACCGCCCACGCGCGCGGTTCTCGCCTCGTCTGAGCCGGAGCAAGTCGCCGTCAGCGAGCACCACCCGCAGTGACTGGACCCACCGACGCGTAGAGCCGTAGTAGAATGTCAGCGCACCGGAGGCGTTCGAGGCGATCATGCCGCCAATGGAGGCGGTTGGCTCCGTAGGATCGGGGGGGAAGAAGAGTTCCTGAGCGTCTACTTTTTCCCGGATGTCGCTCAGTATCGCGCCGGGTTCCACCACAATTCGGCCCTCCCGCGGCTCGGGTCCTGCCTGAACCTCGCCGATTGATTTCATCCTGCTGAGGTTCATCACGTGTCCGCCCTGAGGAACAGCTCCGGCGACTATTCCGGTGCGTGCACCCTGAACAGTGACCTTCGCGGAGAGCTTGGCGACTTCCCGGAGCACCTCTATAACTTCGGCCTCACTGGTTGGAAACGAGATCGAATCAGCACTACCGACTACGCGCGATTCGTCTCGAAGATACTCTTCGTAATCCGCGCTGAACGCAGTGATCAAACTACCGGCCATTCTTCAGTGCTAACCTCTGTTCAACGCAAATCCTCAGCCCACCCAAACTGACGACTGATTCGGTTATCCGCAGGCTGTTGCGAAACACGCAAACTCGTCGATTCTCCCGCAGGGTTGAGGGCCGCCAAGTCGCCGAGCACGCCCGGTTCGCGCTCTATCGCAACAACCTCGATAATCTGATCAACCGATCGGCCATGTGCTCTACTTGAACCTCACGTATGCGACCTGCACTTTCGAACCCGCTTCCGAGTTTGGATCGAGCCTGATCTGGCGTATCTTGGCCTTCCACCCGGGATTCCGCGAAAGGTCGATTTCGTATACGTGCCACTCGTTGTCGCCTATTACCGGAAACCTGACGCTTCTCTGTTCGGACATCCGTCCCACATACCTGGCGAAGAATAGCTGAGCCTCGGTGCCTCTGTCCATTCGCATTTTGATCTCGACGGTCTTGAATCTCGCCGTGTCGATGTCGGTCGGCGGTGAAAACAATGCCGGGTCAGAGTTTTGGGCTTGCGCACTCAGCACGCCGCCGACGTACGAGAGCCCGCTCATATTGCCGACGGTCCAATCTTGTTCGGACGGGTTTGAGAAATCCCAGCTAGTTCGCGGCTGGGGTATTGCTATCTCGTACGGCCCCATCGACAAATCCGGTGGGACCACTATCTCGGGCTTTTTGCTCGACGGGGCAAAAACCTGTCGCACAGCCTCCGGGTAATCGAACCCGAACTCGGCATGCGGCTCGATGTAATCACCTTCCCCGAACTCGTTCCACGCCTCGAGAAAGACCAGCTTCCTCTCGCCATGTTGCTTGTGCCGCGGATCGTCCACGAAGGACTTCGCGTTTGCAAGCATTTGCCGCCACAGGGCAGGGGACTTGCCTGTGCGAACCAGGCTGTCGTAGCCGTGCCACGGACGAGAGTCCCATCCCGGCTCGCACACAGGGATGTAGGGGATCGTGGACGCGTCCGCTATCTGGTTCCAGAAGTCCTCGTAACCCGATACCATCCACTCGTATGGCGCGATTTGAAAGCCTCTATTGCCCGCCGCCGGATAGTTGTAGCCGGAAAGCGCGTCGTAGCCTTCGCGCTCAAGTCGCTCCACCCGGTCCTTGTCCGGGTATGTGCACGCGACCAGGTAAAGCCCACCGACGCCCGCATCCTCACAGAGCTTTCGCATCTTGTCAAACGCCGTCCTGACAGCGTCAGAGCCCATATCCTGTGTCAGCCGGTCCGGAGAAAAGATGGCCACCACGTTTCGGCCGTCCACCTTCAGGTAGTTGGGCAGTCGGAAATAGTTGTCAATCCAGAACCGGGTGACCTCCAGACAGTCCTGTTCCGAGGATGTCTTCTCCGGATTGTGGTTTGCCCAGAGAAGGCAGAACTTCATCAACTTACCGTAGCGGCTTTTTAGGAAGCCGTCGTGCAGAGCGTGCTCGAGCTGTCGCCTGCCCCGGTCCCAGTACCAGTCGTAAATGAAGAATCCGATCCCGTGCTCCAGTGCCCACTTGATGTGCCAGTCGGCGATCTCCGGTTCCCCCTCGCGATACCACCCGAGCACGGGCTTACGCTCCGGGTAGTCCTCGAGCACCGACCAGCGCTGATACGTGTGCCAGCCCGGATAGTAGTAGCACCCCACCAGGTAATCGCCTGTATCCGCTTTGGCTGGCCGCGGAACGTATTTGAGGCCGCTTGTTTCGACTTTGGGCCAGAACTTCAGACTGAATGATTTCTCTACGGCGTCAAGGCCGGGTCCTGTGACGCGGCAGATCGCAAGCCTCTGCGTCTCGTCTTTCGCATCAATCTCCCACTCGAACCGAACCTTCTCGCCGGGAGCGACTACGCCGGTTTTCCTGGCGGTCAGCTCGATCCTGCGTTGCGTTTGTTCATCGACGAGCGTCACCTTTGCGACCAGCGACCGGGCGTCGCTGCCGCCCGTGTTTTTCACTTCAGCCACGAGCTTTGCTTTCTGGCCTATGCGCACGATTGGGTAATCCAGACCAAACCAGGCGATGTCGATATACGCCGGCCCGGTCGGCTTGTCACCCAGCGCGACCGATTCGACCACGATCGACCGCGCCTCGACCGCGTCGGTTGGTGTGATCCCTACCGCCACGACCTTTCCGGCCCAAGCGGGGTATATGCCGAGGTCGAGGGCACACGTATGCACAATGCCGTCTCCCTTAAGTGGGACCGGGGCGGCGTGCAAGCCGTCTGCATCCTCGCGTGCCCACCTGAACATTGCCACCTGCGGCCTGTCCGACCGCGCGCGTACCATCACCCAGGCGGCCTGCTCCGGGTCCAGTGCAAGCGGTGGGGACAGGACGCAAGTGTTCTGATCCCCGGTGATCTTCAGGCCTTCTGAGGTAGCCTCGATCTTGCCCGTGCCGCCGATCACCCGCCAGCCGGCATCGGCGTTCTTGAAATGCCATGCAGCTTCCTTTGAGCCCTCGCCCGGCTTGATATCGACGATCCTGACCGCCCGCACTGCTACCTTTTCGCCCGGCGGGTCGAGGCGAATGTGGATGATTTTTCCCTGCTTCTGCCAGAACGGACGAATCGTATAGGTATGCCACTGGTTGTCGCCGATCACATCGAACGACACATGAAGCTGGGGCCGGAAGCCACCGTAGGGCTCACCGGTGGTGTTCGAGTAAAACATCAGTGCGCGGCCGTCGGCGTCTGTTTTGAGCTCTACTTCGACATACTGCCACGGAGTCGCTTCAAGCTCGAAAAGAGGGCTTGTCAGCTTCGGTCGCCCCGGCCCCGCGACGGCGAAAAGTGCGCTGCCCTCGACCTTGAATTCCTTGATGGGCTCGGCCTGGGTCCAGCCTAGTGTGCTCGTTGCCTTCGAGAAGTCCCACTCCAGGGCGGCTCCCTCGGCCCCCATTACTCGAGCCGCATACGCCGTTAGAGTATACACCACGATCATCAGCACGGGGAGTTTCATAGTGTTCTGATGATAACCCGATTGGACAGTTGAGTCAAACTTCGACGGGATCATGTATCAGTCCAGTTTTGTGGGCGCAAACGTTCCGGACGCCGTCATGCTGAACTTGATTCAGGATCCGTCGTTTCCGTGCCCAGATGCTGAAACAAGTTCGGTATGACGTGATTCCCACTGCATAGAACTCCCTCTACCCTCGACGGGAGAGGGTCGGGATGAAATTTCTTTATGCTGCGGGGATGGCTGGTTTGAACCACCCGGCAAGCGCGCGCTGGCCTGAGTTCCCACAGCATAATGGCCGAAAATGCCTCGGCCGAAGCAGCCCGGAAGCCCATGCGGGTTGACAAGGGCATCGGGTGCGGGATAGAATAATCGTAACAGCGACAGGGTTGTTCCGCTGCGCAGGCAAAGTTTGCCCCGTCTCAAGTGGGCGTCGAGGCCCCTTCCACATCACCCGTGGTAGGGGCCTTTGTTTGTTTTCAGCAAGGGTGCTGTGCCTTTCGGCGAGGTTGCTGATAAGCCGCCTGCGACACAATATATCCGTTGTCAGGAGGATGGAAGAATGGCTGAACATTCAGCACCGGCCGCTACGGCCAACCCGTTTGAGGTTGCACAGGCGCAACTGGACAAAGCAGCCGCCAAGATGGGATTGGACCCATCGGTTCACGCGGTCCTCAGGGAACCCCTGCGGGAACTGCACGTGTCACTGCCGGTTCGGATGGACGACGGTTCGGTCAGGGTCTTCAAGGGATTCCGAGTGCAGTATAACGACGCTCGTGGTCCCAACAAAGGCGGAATCCGCTTCCACCCAGACGAAACCATCGACACCGTGCGCGCACTCGCCGCGTGGATGACCTGGAAGTGCGCGGTGGTGGACATCCCGCTCGGTGGCGGCAAGGGCGGGGTTGTCTGCAATCCGAAAGAGCTCTCCACCGCGGAGCTAGAGCGGCTCAGCCGCGCCTATATCGATCAGGTCGGGCGGATCCTGGGTCCCGAGAAGGACGTGCCTGCTCCCGACGTATACACCACGCCGCAGATCATGGCCTGGATGATGGATGAGTTTTCAAAGATCACCGGCTACTATGCCCCCGGCGTGATAACCGGCAAGCCGCTTGCTGTCGGCGGGTCGGAAGGGCGCGGCGACGCTACGGCCCGCGGAGGGGCTTACACCGTTCGCGAGGCTGCTCGACACCTGAACGTCGACCTTTCGAAAGCATCCTGCGCTATCCAGGGCTTCGGCAACGCCGGCCAATATGCCGCGACGTTGTTCTCGAGTATTCTCGGCTGTAAGATCGTGGCTGTCAGCGACACAAAGGGCGGTGTCTACAGTGAGTCCGGGATCAACCCAGAAGAAATCGTGAAGCACAAGCTTTCTACGGGTTCGGTAGTGGGCTTTCCCGGCACACGTCCGGTCTCGAACGAGGACCTGCTGGAGCTGACAGTTGATGTCCTTGTCCCGGCGGCACTCGAGGGAGTCATTACCGGCGAGAATGCGGGACGCATCAAGGCCCGCATCATATGCGAGCTTGCAAACGGGCCGACCACGCCTGAGGCCGACGAGATCCTCTACCGCAACAACGTGTTCGTTATCCCGGACTTCCTGGCCAACGCCGGCGGCGTTACGGTCAGCTATTTTGAATGGGTCCAGAACGTGACGAACTACTACTGGGAAGAGGAAGAAGTGCACGCGAAGCTCGACAAGAAAATGACTCGAGCATTCGCTGATGTCCTCGCAGCGTCGCTGGACTACCAGGTGGATATGCGAACTGCGGCCTACATAGTCGCAATCCAGCGAGTCGCTGAGGCGATGAAACTCAGGGGATGGGTATAACCCCTTCCGACGACGGGCCGGGCTGCCGGCCCGTCGTCAAGCCCAACAAACGACGACACCGTAACGATAGAACACAAACCCGGCATTCTCGCCGATTCGATGCGCCTCAACCAAGCAGGTGAATCGCCGAAAACCCGCCCGTCGCAACAGCCTGACGAACACAGTTCGCCGGGGTCAGGCCCAGTTCTTTTTCCTTCGTCCGCCGCCGTGACTTGCCTCCCCGCCCTTGCGGCCGGCAACACGTGCTTCCTCACCCGTCCACTTATGGGCGGTTCCCCTGGCGTGTGCTGCTCGGCCGCCCATCCGGGCTATATCTCGCTGCTTCTCGGGGTCCATCGAAGCGAATCCCCTAAGTCGAGAAGACATAGGCACCCCCCTCCATACGCAAACCGGTTGAGTGAGCTTTACACCGGGTGTGGTCCGTTAATTTTGCGACCGGGTTGTACCTCACTTAATCTACTGCCCGGACAACTAGCGCGTCACGAGCTTGCCCGTGCAGAACCGAAGCTTCGTTCGAAAACGCGCCTGTTGCAACGACCTCTATACGTACGAGCTTTTACCCTGGCGGCTTTTGGGTTAAACTGTACTTCAGACAGTTTTTGATCGCTGTGCGCTGTTACGACGTAAGTCGTTCCCGTAGAAAGAAGACACGGCGTTTTCACAGATGGGACGCTCCCGAACTAGGCCGGGGATCGTCGGGAACGCGCCTGTCGTAACAGCCTGGTTACGGGGGCAGGAATGCATCGTCTTACACATGTGGAGTGATTGGGCTATGTGCTATATTCGACAGCTTGTGTTTGCATCAATCGCTGTTTTGGCTGCGGCGTCGGGAGCCACAGGAGCGCCGAACTCGGCGCCGCCCCCGCCGCCTGGGCCGATTGGCCCCCGCCCGTTTGCCGGCGGCGAGAGGCCAGGCATGGTGATCTCCTTGCGTGCAGGTGCGACTGACACCGGGGTGGCCCCGCGCAAGATACAAGGAAAAATCGGCCTGCTGGCGGTTCCGGAAAAGACGGTGGTGCCGAACAGAGTGGAA
>JBMFPI010000182.1:0-7141 GCA_049969195.1 Armatimonadota bacterium | reverse complement strand
CCACCGGATTGGACCTGGGTGCCCTGAGAGCCGAGTTGGAGGGCCGCCTGAGCGTTGGGTAGGAGTCGGTTTGTGACGCTAACAGTGGCGCTGGTCGGCGCGGCGGTGGTCGCCGCCCTCTACCAATTCAACCGGGCGGCCACGTCATACAATCAGTACATCGTCGGGAACCTGATCGGGCTTCTCTGGGTTCCGATGCTTACCATACTCTTTGCATTTCGTGAGGAGCCCGCTCGATTCGGTCTCACGCTCGGCGGCTCAAAAAGGCTCTGGCTTGCGGTGGGAGTGATGTACCTCGGGATGTTGGCTCTGATGGTGCCGGTGAGCCGATGGCCGGCGTTTCAGGACTACTATCCGATATTTCGCCGCTATCCGGAGTTCACAGCGGCATTCACCAAGTATCCCTCTGTAAACCCCTGGTGGGCTGCACCGCAACTGATGGCGTTTGCTGAGATTAGTTACGGCATGTACCTTTTCTGCTGGGAGTTCTTCTTCCGGGGGTTCCTGCTTCTGGGGCTGGCGCGCTGTATCGGTTGGTATGCAGTATTGATCCAGTCCGCAGCGTTTGCACTGTTGCACGTGGGCAAGCCCGTCCCGGAGGTAGCGGCTTCGTTTGTGGCCGGCATCGTTCTCGGCGCCGTGGCGTTGAATGCAAAGTCGTTTATCCCCTGTTTTGTACTGCACTGGGCGAGCTCGCTCTCGTTCGACTTTCTCGTGATCGCGCAGAGCCATCGTTTGTGAGCGCATCCCGATTTGTCGCTCCAATTCTCAGGGCCGCCGAAGGCCCTCGCACCTGTAAATCAGTGCGGCCGTCCCGGAATGTCACCAAGAGCAGGACTCGGTATCCCCGCGCGGCCCGCAACCGCACCCCCTAGGGGCAAGAGAGAATTCTCTAGGCGTCCGGGGCATGTTGCCCCGGACGGGATAACACTGGGATACTGCCCGCGCCTCTCGGCATACCTCTGGAACGGATTGTGCCCGGTCTGCCTTTGTGGTGGCCGGGGCTCAGCTCCCTAAGCCACCCACAGTGCTGCGGGAATTGAGCCGAATCCGCCCTTTCGAGGTAGTTCCATTTAGGCATTTCCGCAGCATAATCACAACCCTGGGCCGGGGTAACATACCCCGGCCCATCCTACCGGGCCACTCGCGTAGCATTTAGCCTGGTCCCGAAACGAACCCGGGCTGGGGCGGTGAATCGCTGCGAAAACCGCCGCGCCGGGAACAAGCGCAGGGACAAGCGGGCGGGCCGGTGGATCCGCGGGGGTGACAAATGGGCCCGGATACGCTCACCTCTCGAGGGGCGGGGCGCCGTCACGCACTGCCTTCAGGTAGTCGGTCCTGGTTCCATTCTCGGTCACAGAGTACGAAAACAGACAGAACCCCGCCGCGCCCAACTCGCGCGCTTTCCTGATCTTCTCGACGGTTGACTCTGGCGGTATCTGCCATGCGCCGATTCCCGCGACCACGGGCACCCGACCGCAGGAGGAGACGGCATCCTCGATGAGTTCAGCGAACCGCCCGGTCGACTTCACATATGCCATCGGGAACAGCATGTCGATCTTGCCATCTCCGGCCCATCGCTTCCAGTCCTGGAAACGGCGGCTGAACGCGTCGGAGTAATCCGGAAAGACCGAGGCGGACACAACCATCCCGGGGCGCACCGCCTTGACGGCATCATAAACAGAGTAAACGATGCTGTTGATTTGCTCGCGCCGAAATCGGTCCCACTGCCGCGGGAAGGCCAGCGTGTAGGCGATACGGTCCGTCGAGTACGAGAGCTCTTCCCGGCGTTCGGGCGTGATGCGCCCATCCATATACTGTTTGAACGCGGCGAGGCAATGGTCGCAGTAGCAGTATCGCGGGCTGGGGTAGCGGATGAAGTCGAAATGGACACCGTCAACGTCGTAGTGTGTTGCTACGTCCAGGTAGACATTCTTAAGGAACTCGCGAAACTCCGGGTTGGCCGGACAGGTGTAAGCTCCCTCGACGTCCGCGCCGCCGGTCATAGTGAGCTCATTGCGGTCGGTGCGCATCAACCAATCGGGGTGCTTGTTTACGATGTGCTCCGGCGAGATGGGCGGGGTGCTGGAATCCCACGTGTAGTTGGCGTTGATCCAGGCGTGGACCTGGATTCCGACCTTTCGGGCTTCTTCCAGAATGACGCCGAGCGGATCGAACTCCGGGCTCTGGTCCTTGAGAAGCTCGCACCGTGGCTCCAGAGAGGACCTGTAAAGCGCGTCTCCTCTGCCCCGGACCTGGACCACAAGGGTATTGAAGCTGTACTCCGCTGCGAGCCTGACAAGCGTGCGGCAAGCATCCGGGTTGGTGATGTCCCAACGCGCCGCCCAGATCGCCCTGATTTCGGGCAATTGTCGCTGCCCGGCATCGACAACCGCAGGCGCACCCAGGCACGCCATGAGCATCAGCGAATGCATCTGCATAGTGTCCCCATTCTACCGACACTGCGCCCACGATGTCAAAAAGGTTGCTGCGAGAGAGGTTATTTCTATAGAACCCAAATCCAGCGCTTTCCGCGATTCGACGCTCCTCAAGTATTCGGATGAATCGCCGAAAACGCCCCGTTTGCTTTCTTTCGCAACAACCCCCGGTCGATATGCGTTGCCGGCGGGGCCGACGTGTGAGATAATTTGTGCAAGATGGCGCAGAAGCACGACAAAGCCGCTGCCCGAGCGTACCTGCTGCGGGGCGACGATGAGTTCCAAAAGCGTGAAGCCCTGAACGAGCTCCTGAGAGGCCTGGTCGCCGCGGAGTTCGCCGATTTCGATCTCGAGGAGGTCGAGGCAGAGACAGCCACATGCGACCGCATCATAGCCGGCCTTAATGTGCCTCCGTTCGGTCCCGGGCGCAGGGTTGTGCTGGTCAGGTTTGCCAACAAGATGAACCCGGAGGAACAGTCCAGGCTGGCACAGCGGTTGGAGACGACTCCTACGAGCGGGTGCCTTGTGATGGTGAACCCGGCGGTTGACCGGTCCGACGGCAAACCCAGAAAAGGCAGTGAAGTGATCGCTGAGCTGGCACGGGCTATCCGCAAGGTCGGCGAGGTCCGGGAATTCGGCGGCGAGACTGCCAAAGAGCGGGCAAACCGCGCCAGGCAGTTTGCCGTCAGTCGATTCCAGTCCGCAGGAAAGCAGATCAGCTCGGAGGCGCTTGCGCTTTTCGTTCAGCGAGCCGGCGACGACTTCGGGATTCTGGCGACCGAGGCGCGGAAGCTCATTGACTACGCTGGCGACCGTGAGAGGATTACACGGGCGGACGTCGAGCTGGTGACGAGCGAGACGCCCGAGGAGAAGGTCTTCAAGATGGTTGATGCCGTCGCAGAACACAACCCCGCGACGGCGATGAAGCTTTTGGACGAGCTTTTCGAGTCCGGCGACGATCCGAGGGCGGATGCCCCGCGTGCTCTGGCGATGATCGCGCGCCAGTTCCGGTTGATATGGCAGGCGAGAATGCTGATGGACGCCGGGGTGAAACGCTTCGAGAAAGAGGCCGTGCCCGCGGAGGTCAGGACAGCGCTGCCCGCGTCGGGTAGCCTGCTCGACGTGCCGGCGTGGCAAGCAACCCGCGCGGCCAGGCAGGCCCGGAACTTCCCTTATACCGAACTGGCAAGGTGTTTCGAGGCGCTCGCGAGGGCGGATGCCGCGCTCAAGGGTGCTGAAGGCGACATCGACGATCCCCGAACCATTATGGAACTGCTGGTCATCGAACTTGCAGGGTCAAAACGATAGCTCGCGCTATTCGTTATGAACCCGTCCGACAGCACAAACCTTGCCGCAGTGCAGCCTCCAGCTCAGACCCACACCAACTGTTCGAGCCGAACCCGGGGTTTCGCCAGGCTGTTGCGATAGGCGTGTTTTCGATGATTCTCCCGCTTAGTCGAGAGGCGTCGAATCGCCGAAAACGCCGGGTTTGCGTTCTGTCGCAATAACCTCGTATATTCACACGCTCGGAGGCGGAGGTGCGGCCTGCCCGGCTCCGGCGATCTTCTCCGTGTGCTCTTCGATGCGGAAGATGATCAAGATCAGCTCGAACCATATCCGGGCGCAGATAACGTAGAGAATAAACATTATCGGCGACAGGATGATCATGCCAAGCCCCCGAAGCACACTTTCGCCCAGGCTCATGAGCCCCGTCACAAGCATCATCAACGCGCCAATCGCCGAGGCTATAACGGCGATCACATATAAAACCCTGATGACGCTCATCGTGATGAACTCTGAGAATGAGAAGTCGAAAAGCCGAGCGAAGAAGCTTTTTTGCTGATCCATTTCCCACTCCTCCAATCCCTGGATTGTCGGGCCGCTGACAGCCGCGACCGGGTATTAGTCGACGATTCCCCGCACGCGCACGGAATTCCTTCTTTCCTTCTTTCACAATTCATGATCTTCTCCGTTCGCGTCGATGTGTCCGATGCATTTCTCGCCGTTAAGAAACTCTATTCGGCCGTTCAGGTAGCGCATCTTGAGCCTGCCCGTGCCGTCGAGCTCGATTGGCGTCCCCTCATCGAGTCGGATGGAGTTCCAGCGCGCGTGGATTCCGACATCGAACCGGCCGCCCAGATCAAGGCCGACTTTACCCCTGCCGTTAAGGCCGATGGACTTCTCGACGGGACCTTCCCCATGCACCTGAATCCCGTACTGGCAGGCCTGACCTGGGAGTATTTGCACGTTGACGCCAATGACCTGCGTCGGCTCGGTGCCGGTGTAGTTGTTGGTCATTTCGACGTTGACCCCGAGAGCCACAGCCCTGGCGTAGTTGAACACCTCCGAGTGCAGGCCGGTCGACCACCCCGCGCCGTTCCTGGTCAGACGCGAGCACAGGACGCACGCATCACCCTCCACGTGGTGGGTGGTGAGATGAGCATAGATGGTCCAGGGGTAGGATTGATTCCCTTTCTCCTCGTGGATAAGTGACAGGACCTCATGCGTCATCGCGCGGCCGGTGTTCTCATCTGATCGCTCGAAGCGGATCATGGTGTCAAGCGGTTCGACCGGAGGCCGGCCCTGGGAAACCCTCGTCTTAAGAACCTCACCCTCGGTAACAAGCGCGGGAGAGCCGGACTTCTTCTCTTCAGCCAAAGCCTTTCCGCCGAATATGGCCCCCGCAGAGGCCAACAAGGCACGTGTCAGGAAACCCCTGCGATCTGTAGAATTCTTGCCCATAGTACTGCCTCCCCGGTACGGCCGGGCCGTAAACGCGGCGCCGAGCGCTGCGGTATCACCAGTCTGTTGCGATACACGTGCTTCCGAGAATTTCCCCGCTTGGCTGAGTGGCGTTGAATCGACGGAAATGCCGGGCTTGCTTTCTATCGCAACGACCTCGGTATCACTGATAAGGCTCGGGAGAAGGTGGTTCTTCCGACACCGGTTGCTCAGGCACAGCGGGCTGTTCGGGTGCGGACCTCTCGGCAGCCGGTTGTTCCGACGAAGCCTCGGTCACAGCAGGCTCTTTTTCGACCACAATCTTGTTTTCTTCCAGCTTTGCGGCGGATTGAATCTCGGCCTTCGCCTGCGAAGCGAATACTTCCGCGTTTGATTTCGACTTCGCGGCATTGGTTTCTAGATAATCAAGAAGGCTAGCGGCAGCCTGCGCCATCAGTCCGCAGGCCAGGCTGCGGTGAAGATGAGCCGGTTTTTTCAGCGGAGGAGCCTCCACAGCATCCAGAAAGCCGGCCATGGCTTCCAGGCGGATTGCCAGGCCCTTCACCACGTTGTAGTAACTCTCGCGGGTTATGATCTTCTTCTCGAAATCCGCCGCGGCGCTCTCGTACTGATTCACCAGAGCGGCAAAGTGCTTGTCGAAGTACTCCCGCAGCAACTCGTAGCGGTTGGCTAGAACCGTCGGCGGCGGGTTCGGCTGCACCTTCGCCAGTTGTTCGAGTGCTTTTCTGCTCTCGCCGAACAAAGACATTGAGGCGTTGACGACGGCCAGGCGTTCGTAGGCACGCCAGTCATTGGGGTTGAGTTTGATAGAGTCCTTATAAGCCTGAGCGGCTTCGTCCGGCTTGCCCGATCTCCAGAGCTTATCGCCTTCGATCATCTTCGCTATCGAATCCGGCACGGCATTTCGGGCGGCGGGGCCGGTCACGGAAACACGTGTGTCGGAGGTAGATGGCGACGGCTCGGCGGGAGCCCCGGCCGGCATCTTCTTGATGCGATCTTCAGCAGCGTTTACAAGGCCCGGCTCTGCGCCGGCCTCTCGGGCGCGCGAGATTTCGTCCTCGGCCTCGCGGTAGAGGCCCTTTTTAGCGTAGGCCTCTGCCAGCTTGATGCGAAGCGAACTGTTTGTCGGGTCGGCGTTCACTGCCCGCTTGTACTGCTCGATCGCCAGCGCCAGGTTCCCCGCCTTGAGGTTCTCCTCCGCCTGGGCCGCGTAATCCGACGCGCCGGGCTTGCTTACAACGGGCGCGCGGTCGGCGTTGATGAGCGTTGTCTCGCTTCCCGTCCCCGGCGTTTGGTCCGCCAAGCGTGGCAGTCCGGCGAAAGCGGACCGCGCGATCTCAATTACGGCCGCGCTTGCAGCCGACTGCACTGCGTTCTCCAGATCAACGGACGACGATCCGCCTACGCGGGAAGATCTCGTGCTCTCCCACTGGGACTTCTTGCCGCCGTCTGCGCGGGCCAGCCACAGCTTGACCGAGACCATTCTGACCTGCCGCGCAGGCTGATCCGCGTCGTTCTCAGCGGCGGCAGCTTCTGGCTTCGCGGTATCGGCCTTCTCAGGCGTGACTCTCATAAGCCCGCGGCCGACATCAGTCAAGCGCATGTCCCTAACGGACACCTCCGCCTCGGCGGCATATTGGAAGCCCAGCGCAGCGGCCACCTGGAGCTTATCGGCCCGGCTCGCGTAGGAGGCCAGTTTGTCTGTGGTCAGCCTTTTCTCCATCACCGCGCGCAGCACGCTGGGCGACTGGCGGTCGAGCACGGTCGCTTCGACGCGCTGGGTTTCGCGGAGATAGTTACGGACAGCTCTGGTCGTCGCCGCCGCGACGTCCTTGCTTGCTCCTTCGCCGGCCACGGTCTCAAAAACCAGAACCAGGGGACGGGACGCGCCCTGCGCGGTCGGGCCGACAAGTGCGCACGTCCCGGCCGCCAAGAGGGCCATCACGGCAGCGAGCCTACTT
>JBMFPI010000181.1:0-7154 GCA_049969195.1 Armatimonadota bacterium | reverse complement strand
TCCCATCCTACACTGCCGCTCGACCAAGTCGCGCCATCGTAGCTTCTGTCAAGGTGGGGGCGGTTTGACGCTTACGAAAAACGCCTGCAGCCTCATTCCCCGAGCGAGAAATGTCGGTTGGCCTTTTCCTCCATCTTCGCCTTCTTGGCGGCCTTGCGTTCCTTGATGCTCTTTTTCTGAGGCTTAGGCTCCTTCTTGATCGACTTATCTTTCATAGCAACTCACCTGGGACAGCACCACCAACAGCCTTTAACCTCCCCCCAACCCCACCGAACAGTCGCTGCGAATAAGAGTCCACGTGTCTTAAGAACTTCATCGTGAGCGCGGCGGACCATTCGGGCGTCACGCCCTGACTATCTGCCGCGGGCTTTTCACCGCCTCATTGCTTCAGGCACATCCGAAAGCTTGATTTTCACGTTGATTATCTTGCCTCTGCGGAAGAGTTTCAGCGAAAGTATGTCTCCCGCGCGGGCTTTTCTCAGCACATCCTGAATATCGGCCACGCTGGACACTTTCTTGTCCCCGGCCTCAAGAATGACGTCGCCCGGCTTGATTCCCGCCTCGTCGGCTGGGCCGCCGTTGTAGACCTCGGCCACCAGGGCCCCATCGGTGCTGCTCAGACCGAGCTGTCTGGCTATGCGCGCCGAGATGTCCCAGAAAGTCATCCCCGGCCACCCATGCCTTACGCGGCCGTACTTGATGAGTTCTTCAACTACCGGCTTCACTGACGACGCCGAGATCGCGAACCCGAGCCCCTCCGCGCCCGTGATGATGGCAGTGTTGATGCCTATTACATTGCCGTCGATGTCGCACAGTGGCCCTCCGGAGTTGCCGGGGTTGATCGCGGCATCAGTCTGGATTAGGCCGTCGAGCCGCCCGCTGTTTGTGTCAAGCGTGCGTTCCAGAGCGCTGATCACTCCGACGGTGACCGTGTTCCTAAACCCGAACGGGTTTCCGATAGCAATCGCCGGCTCACCGATGACAAGGTTCTCCGAAGATGCGAGCCTGGCCTCCGGCAGGTTTTTCCCGTCGATTTTGAGGACGGCAATGTCGTACTGCGGGTCCGCGCCGACGATGGTTGCCGGATAGGTCTGCTTGTTGGGCAAACTGACTTTGATATCGCCGTTGCGCGCGCTCGCGTCGTGGACGACGTGCTCATTGGTCAGGACGTAGCCCTTTTGGCCATCGATGATTATCCCCGAGCCCTGACCTTTGCTCGGGACAGCCGCGAGAACGGATCGGTTCCGAAGAAGTCATCAAACGGGTCGGTGAAGCCGAAAATGGAGGTGCGCCTCATGACGACGGTGTCGATGTTGACCGTTGCGGGTCCGACCTTCTTGACGGCCAGTATGACGGGGTTGTTCTCTCTCCCGCTCGCCCGGCTCAACGTCGCCTGCGCATCGACCACAGCCTCCGCCCCGACGCTACTCCGCCCGGGGGGACTGACGGCGCGGCACCCGCTGAGGTCTGTCCCGACCATAGCACCCAGCGCTCCAGCAGCGAAACACATTGCCACCAGCCAAATGTTCTTCCGCAAGGTTACACTCCAGCGTTACTTGACACCCGAGTACTGCGCGGCGTCCTGGGGGCCGGCTGCCTGTCAGTTACACCCCAGCGTTACTTGATGCCTGAGTACTGCTCGATCTTTCTGAGGGTCGCCACCGATGAACGACGCCTCTCTAGCGCTTGCTCGACTTTCATCGACAGAAGTTCGAACACATCGACTCCCGGGATGTTCTTTTCGACGTAATCGAATGCGCCTCGTTTCATACATTCAACGGCGTTCGCTACGTTGCCGTAGGCCGTCAGCACGATGACCTCGCTGAACACATCAGTCGTGAGCGCCGCCTGTAAGACTTCCAGCCCGCTGGTAGGTGACTCCATTACCATATCCGTCACTATCACATCGTACGATGGGCGGTGTGTCTTGATGGCCTCGATCCCTACGGCCTGGCTGTCCGCGGTATCTACAGAGTATCCGTCGCGCTCAAGGCGCCGCTTAACTGCACTCCGAACCGCTTCTTCATCGTCTATCACGAGTATCCTGCACAAAGACGTATCCTCCCGGACGGGTAACTATGTGCGGTGACCAGTTCCCAAGGGTTCGCCCAGCTGTTCACCGCCAGGTTTGCCTTTACTGCTTCTTCCGGCTGCCGGTTCTGGAAACCGAACGCTTCTTGCTCTCGCAAGGCAGCAGTATCGTGAACCGCGCGCCCTTGCCGGGTTTGCCGTTCTCGTAGATCGCGCCGTTATGGGCCTCCACTATTCCTTTGACGATAGAAAGACCCAATCCCATCCCCTTGGCTCGCGTGCTGTAGAAGGGATTGAATATCTTGGGCTTCTTGTCCAGGTCGATGCCCGGACCCGTGTCCTCGAATCGAACCTGTACGTAGCTGCCCGACTGTTGCCCCGGCTTGAGCCATCTCTTGCTACGTGAGTCCGCAAGTGAAGTAGTGATGGTGATCTCTCCGCCGTCAGGCTGGAAATTGACGGAGTTCTCCATCAGCTCGCTGAAGCACCGCTTGAGCTTCTTCGGATCAGCCTTGATTTTGGGCAGATCCGGCGCCAGGTTCAAGTTCAGCCGGGTCGAAGACCTTTTCGGAAAGCCTTCCTCTACAGCCTCCTCGACCAGCTCGTTCAGGTCGGCTTCTTCGAGCTCGAGCTGCGTAGCCTTGAGAAACTCCCGGAACTCATGGAGGATCTCCTCTAGGAGGAAGATACCTTTTTTTATGCTGTCCATCAGTTCGAGGGCTTTCTCAGGCTCGATCTTTTCCTGTCGCAGGAGGTACTCGAGCTCATTGATGTCGCCCTTGATCGCAAACACGCGGTTACCGATCATGTGCGCAGAGCGAGCCGACATCTCGCCCCAGGCCGCCAGCCGCTCCGCCTTAACCAGTTGGTCCACAAGCCGCCGGTTGTCGAGAGCGATCCCGAGCTGGGCGGCGATAGTCGTGAGCACGCGCTCGTCGTCCTCGGTAAAATCATTCGGGAACCATTTGTAGGGACTTTTCTTACGCTGGACGCGGATCACGCCGATGATGCCGCGGTGGATGCTAATCGGCACAGCCATATAGGCCCCGACCTCACTCGCAGGCAGCTCCTCATATCGACCCTTCCACCGGGGGTCGCTGCGCGGGTCGACGACGCGCACAGGCTTGCCGTGAAGAGCCGTCCAGCCGGTCAGACCCTCACCCAGCTCATAAGATGCCTGTCCGATCTTCTTTGCAAGCGGACCGCGCGATGCCCGCAACACCAGCTTGTCCGTGACCACGTCGATCAAGAACAGCGAGCAATCCTCAAACTTGAGCACCTCTGCCGCGACGTCTATCACTTTCTGCAGAATCTCGTCCGCGCCCGTGAACCGGTTAAGTTCCTTGCCGATCTCAACCAGGGCCGACTCCCGAGCGCGGTGATCCTGGATGGTCATAGCTATCGTCGCCAGATCGGCCAGGCCAGCGACAGTGCACTCGCATTGCTCGTCGAAAGCATCGAATTCCACGCTTTCGACGTTAATCACTCCGCGGGTGCGGTTATTCGCATCCACAAGAGGCACCGCCATCTCGCTTCTTACGTCGTCGAAGGCCCGAATGTAGTACGGGTCCTCCAGCACATTGCCGGATCTGTACGGCCTGGCGGTAGCCGCGACGTGGCTGGTGATCCCTCGACCGGTTTCTTCAGAGACCTTCAGCCGTCCGATTCGCTTTGCTTCCGTCCAGCCATCCCCCGCCGTGTACCGAACGTCAAGCTCGCCTCGGTCGTGGTCGACAATCGCGAGGAAACCTCTCACAGCCCGGCACACTCTGACGGCGTCCTCAAGTATGCGCTGCAGAACGACGTCTACTGAGTCGCTGGTAGCGACCAGGCGACTGACCTCAGCAAACAGAGCCGGATCATTGGCAAAGCCGGCACATCTATTCTCGGCATTCGTGGGTGCACGCATGGCTTTCGTCCACTGAAGTATAACAGACGTAGGAATCAAACTCAAGGTGAGCCCCGCCACGCCGCGCGTTCCCGTTCTATCGCAACAGCATGGGTGATGTGGACAGGCTCGGCCCGAGGAAGCGCCGGAAAGCAGGACGCGGGGTCTCTTGGCCGCGCTGGAGTGAGAAGCATTCTTACGGCCCCGCCTGAACGCGCTACGTTCAGATGCGTCTAAACCCGCCCGCCTCGGCGATCACGCGCAGGCTTACTGCGACGGCGGCTGCGCTGAGGGCAGAATCTGGTAGACCACCGTCACGCCGGCAGTCGCCTCTATCTCCCCGGGAATGATCGGGGATGCCGCTGCCTCGCGAACGGCGCCGAGCTCAAGCGGCGACGGCACGATTGGCGCCGTCTGCGATGCAGAAATGGCTTTTCCCAGCCCCACTCCGAGTGTCCTAGCCATCAGCCGCGCGTCCGCCTCAGCTTTCTTTAGGGCTTCCACTAGCGCCTGATGTCGCAGCTTTGTGCCGTCCTCCAACTCGAAGCGCACACCCTGCACCTCGTTAGAGCCTGCCTTGGCGGCCGTGTCGATCACGGAAGCGATCTTTGCCAGGTCCTTGAGCTTGACGCGGACTATGTTCGACACCCGATAGCCGGAAACTGACGGCGGGTTGGTCTGGTAGTTTGTAATCGGCGAAACGGAGTACTGCACAGTCTCAATGTCGGCGCGCTGAATACCGGCGCCGACAAGCGCGTCGATGACTGCGGAAGTAGTGCGCGCGTTTGTCTGGGCCGCTTTGGCCGCGTCACTATCGTCAGTGGATACTCCGAGCGTTACAAACGCTATGTCTGGCCTGCTCCTGGCCGTAGCAGTCGCGCTCACCGTGATGCCCCCGTGACCGTCGCTGCTCTGTGCCAGGGCACTTCCAGCCGCAACAAACGCGCAGAGGAGAATCGCCCCGATCAGGCGACAATTGCCGGACACAACCAACCACCTCCCGAACGGCGCAAGGCCACCCCCGTTTTTCACTTGCCCTGCACGCCGTAGAACTTCACCACAAAGCCGTATTTCTTCGCCTCCCAGTGGGCAGTTGCCGCGAGCGTAGCCGGGGACCCCGCCGACTTCAAGTAGACCTGGACTACGGGCCTTATCCGAAACTTATGAATGATCCTCAGACCCGCCGCCTTTGCCAGAAAATCAATATCGTCTCTGGATGTGCTCGCCGGAACCGTAATGCGAAAGCTCTCAGGGCTGACGAAGCGCGCTTCCAGGAGATCAAGCCTGCCGGGCCGCTCGCGGACAAACTCCTGGGCGAACTCAAGGTGAGCCGCGTCGTTCGGCGAGCCTAGGTCCGATCCCGCAGGCCGTATCTGGTACTTCTCCCTGGGATCCGGCGGCTGGTCGGCGAAACGCAGAAGGCCGATGGTCAGCAAGACCATCCCGATCATAGATGCCGCCCAGAGTTTGTTATTCTCAGCCAGACGCTGCCGCAGTGTCGAACGCCCAACTTCGGCGTCGGTTTCTGAAACGTCCAGCGCCCATCCTTCGACTTTTCTTCGCCTCTTGATTCCCAGCATGGCCAAGTTCGACTCCTCCCGGATCGCCAGATTTGATTATACCAGAGCCCCAGCACGGTAACAAACGCGCCGTAGTAGCAGTATCAGTTCACTCTAGCGGGACTGTCGTTCTGAACAGGGCGAGGAATCTCATCCTCACGCGTAGATGCTTCACTGTGCTCAAAACCGCGCCCGTAGAAGAGGACGGTCACACCAGCGGCCTCACTCAAATTATGTCCGCTGCGCTCAATAAGTCTGCTTTGCCGCCAGCGTCGGCTGCTTATGCTGTTCCTAACGGTATAATCGGTTGAATCGCGAAGGGTGCACAGGGGGCCGATGTACCGCGCTGGACTTGTATTCTATCGCGGTAGCCTCGTCTACAGGCGCACCCTGCGCGGCTACGAGAAGGTAAAATCTCCCCTCTGGTCTAAAAGCCCCGTGATATGTCTATGAGCCTGATTGCGAAGTGTATTTTGATTCTTGCCGCGGCCGCGAACAGCGTGCCCGCAAGCTCGGCGCAGGACGCCTTGTGCACCACCTATGACGGCCGACTGCAGGCCATCGCACAAGGGCCGCGCTCGATCACCGTCTACTGGAAGTCCGACTCAGACGACGTGCTGTTTGTCGACGGCAGACCCTGCGCGGAGCTTGGGTGCCCGGTGGAAACCGTCTCCGGCTTCTCTTCCTGCACTCTCGACGCGCTCCAACCAAACACAGCATACAAGTTCGCACTGGGACCAAACGGGCCAGCCGTAACCGAGACGACGTGGTGTGAGCTGCCTGCCAAAGGTTCATACGACCTTCTGGTGATCGGCGGTTCCGCCTCCGGCGTGTCAGCCGCGGTTGCTGCGGCCAGGCTGGGGATGAAGGTCGCCGTCGTCGAGGAAACCAACCGCATCGGCGGCATGGCGGTCAACGGGCTGGGAAGTACCGACATCCGCATGCCTTCGCGCGCCAATGGCTTCTTTGAAGACTTTCGGCGGCGGATTATGCAGTTCTACGGCGAAGGCAACGGCTTGCGCTATGAATCGCGCGTCGCGCTTGCGGTCATCAAAGGACTGGTAAACGAACACGCTGGCATCAGCCTTTTCCTCAGGTGCGAGGCTGTCGAGCCGATAGTGAAGGACAGACGCGTTCTCGGAGCTCGGGTCCGTGACACCCTGTCGGGCAAGATCGGTATTCTCCTGGCCAGGGTGACGATTGATGCCACTCCCACAGCAGACTTCGCGGCTGCCTGTGGCTGCGAGTTTCGAGTGGGCCGCGAGCCTCGTTCGCCGGAAGAACCTCACGCAGGCGTGATCTACTTTGACAACGCAACTCAGCAGATACTGCCCGGCAGCACGGGAGAGGGCGACAGGAAGCAGCAGTCCTATGCCTACCTGATGATCTGGAAAGACTACGGTGACGCAGGCGCACCGCATATCGACAAGCCTCGTTTTTATGACCCTGAGACATACCGTCACTCGCCGGAGTGGACGAAGACCTGGAACTACACCTCTGGGCGGCTTCCGAACGGCAAGTTCGAGATCAACCAGCACCCATTCGGCATCGACTGGCCTTGTATCAATCACAGCTATCCTACCGCTGATCGGAACGTCAGGCGTGCAATCGAGGAGCGGTACAAGGACCGCGCTCTCGGCTATCTGTATTACTTCCAGAATGAGCTGGGCCACAGG
>JBMFPI010000180.1:0-7162 GCA_049969195.1 Armatimonadota bacterium | reverse complement strand
GGTAGGGGTGAGGGTGGGGTACGCTATTGGAACTCGGCGTCCAGCAGACTCGGCGGGTTCCTCATTCCGGTCGTTCCCGCGGCATAGCGTTCGAGCGGAGTACAGGTGCGGGGAGCATGCCGGCAAGACACGCGTCCGGAGCTCTTGATTCTGGGCGAGCGGATTGCGGGGGTGCACGTCGTAGTCCGCCGCGACTTCGCGGAGTGCACTGTGGACCTTATTCAGGAGGAGAGCTGGACCATGTTCTTCTCCTCGCACATCGTGCGCGAGGTCGAGCGCGTAGCCGACCGGGTCAGAATGATCGACCGCGGCCGGCCGATCCGGTGCTCTACGGCGGAGGAGCTCAAGGACAGCGTCAAGCGGCTCGTTCTGACCTTCGACGGGATTCTGCCGTCTCTCTCAGGGCTTGACTGACGTTTTGTCTGTGGAGACCTCAGGTAGGCAAGCCCGTGGTCACTACCAAACGGTTTTCCGATGAGATCCTCCCGAATGCGCGGGGACTGCGGCCTTCCCCAATCGACGTGCAGGAGGTGAACCTGGAGGACATATTCGACGCGCTCGTTGGACTGCAGCCTGAGCTGGCGAGATGACGACGTCTGAGGCAGAGGCTGTCGGAATGTGGAAACGGCTCATCTGGCGCGAATACCGGGAGGGGCGGCTTGCCCTGTTGCTGGCGCTTTTGATCCCGGCGCTTATGGTACGCCCCGCAGCGTTCTATCAGGACCGAAGCGCGCGAAACGCATTCGGGCTAGCGAGGACTCTTGGGGCGAACTTGGTGATCCTGTTCTGGGCAGTAAGCAGGGGAGATTCGAGACGGGTGAGCGCAGACTCCGAGCTCGCGCGCGTGCCGATCAGCCCGTTCTCCGCGCTGACCGCGTCGTTCACTCCGCAATCTGTGCCCTCCGCACTACTAGGCGCAGCCTAAGGGTATTGGATGTTACCGGCATGGGGCTACGTCATTGTGGCGGTGATAGACCTGATGGCTATCTAAGTCTTCGACTATTATTTCCCCGCCGTGATATCCCTATGGCTGCGAGTGCTCATTGGCGTCGTGGCGATATCCGCGGCCAAGCTGATCCCAGATATCGACGTTACGGATAATCCGCGGCAGGGACGCGCCCGACGGCGCCGGCGCCGGGCCGCCGGGCCAAGGGAGGCGCCTGGTGAACTACCGCCGGGTCGTGGACCTAGAGTCGTTTCGGGTACTGCCCGTCGCCTTTTCATCGCAGTCCGGCTACACACAGCGGGGGTCTCCGACTCAGAGATCGAGGTTCGCAGAGGACCGGAATGGCGAACTGGTCCGCCTGCGCGTGGGGCCGCGAGGTCGTTGCGATAGAACACAAACCAGGCGTTTTCGGCAATTCGTCTCTCACCAGGCGGGAGAATCGCCGAAAAGGTGCTTACCGCAGCAGTTTTGGAGCTCGAGACCGGCCGTCCCGATGGTCGCGGGCAGATTACCCCGCGCCGTCTGAGGTCGGATTCGCCCGGACTGAGGGCTCAGTCAGTAGCGGAGCGTAGTCAGCGGCCCAGGTCCTGCTGGTACAAATACCTGATTTTTGCGGAACCCCTTGACAGTAGGTCTATAGTGGGGTAATATCCAATCATACTACCACTGGCGCGCTCCTGGGGCCTCCTGACCAAAGGCAGCCGCCGCTCTCAAGTGCGGGGCCAGCCCGAGGCAGGCGGGGTCCCATAAGTGGGGTGCAGGGATCGGTAGCCGGCGCGGTTAGTCCGGGGCCGATCCGGAGAGACCACGGCAACGGAAGGAGGGAAAAGATGACTCGCAAGGTATGTCTGCTTGCTGCCGCCGTGTTGCTAATGGCGGCGGGCGCCACGTCCGCAAACCTGCTGGTGAACCCAGGCTTCGAGGACCCCATCGGCACTGAATGGACGGTCACGATAGTGTCCGGCCCCACCACGTCATGGTTCACAGACAGAAGCGCGGCAGCCGCGTACACCGGCTCGTACGGGTTTGAGCTGAGGTTCGGACCCGTCGCAGATATGGGCAAGGCCTACGTCGAGCAGGTGGTGTCGAACCTGGTTCCGGGCGGAGACTGCACTATTACCGGCTGGCTCAAGTTCCTCTGGCGCGCAGACAAGGACTGGGGCTACATTGAGGCTCTCGGCGGAGGAGCGCCGGTTCGGAAGCCGGCCAAGGGAGCCAATACGGTGGGCTCGTGGGTGCAGTACACTCTCAACCAGACCGCGGACGCCAACGGCCAGTTGACGGTCCGGCTCTGGCTGGACAAGTATGCCACGACCACTACCGATAAGACGTGCACGGTTTACTTTGACGACCTGGTCGTGGAAGGTCCGGTGATCCCTGAGCCGGGCAGCGTGTTGGCTGTTCTCACGGGCGTCATCGGTCTGACCGGCCTAGGAATTCGCAGACGCAGGTAAGCGGTGTCGCAACGTTTTCCGAAAGGCCGCGCGACTCGCGCGGCCTTTTCTTTTACCGGTGAGAGCGGCCGCAGGTATTGTTACCTGATTTTGCTTAAACCCGTTGACATTACGCGGATGTCGGGGTAATATCCAATCATCCTACCACCGGTGCATCGCCGGAGCCGCGGGCATAGCGAGAGTCGCTGCGGGTGAGCGCGGCGAAGGAAGGAAACCGCGGCCGAGTAGCTCATCTCACTACTTAAGGAAGGAGGACGAGGATGAGGGTTTATGTGGCGGTTGCCGTAATCGTGCTGAGCGCGTTTAGCGCGGCAGGCGCGATCGCGGCGCCATTCACGAATGGCAGCTTCGAGCTGCCGGTGCTGCCGTACAACGGCCGGTTCGAGAACTCGATTCCCGCAGACTGGCAGACTTACGCGAGCGCCACCTGCAATCCTCAGCACCTGCGCTACGATGACGGGTCCGTGTACGTCCCCGACGGGGTCCAGTATGGTCAGATGCAGGTGACTACCACGTACAGCTGGGCAGGCTTGCGGCAGACATTCGATGCCGTCCCCGGGCTGACCTACAATGTTGCCGGGTGGTTCAGGTCGCTCTCCGGGACTGCCTGGGCGCGGGTCGGGTTCGACACCGCGGGCGGCACTACGAGGCCAACGAACTGGCTGGCAGAGCTCAACAATCCTAGCGGGGCTACGCCCTGGACGCAGTTCAGCGGGCAAGTGACGGCCACCGGGACGTCCATGACGATCTTCCTGGACTGCGAGATCGCCGGTTCCAACAACAAGGCTGCGTCGTTCGACGGCATAACAATCGAGCCTGTACCGGAGCCGGGGAGCGTGATCGCCGTCCTGACAGGCCTGATCGGCCTGGGCGGCCTGGCTGTTCGTCGGCGCAGATAGGACCTGTGAGACTGACAACAGTTTCTCACACGGATGGGCTGCGCTTTTTGCGCAGCCCTCTCTGCAACTAGGGTCCTCCCCCCAGCGTATGATATCATTGCCCTGAAGATGAACGCGGATCGGTGCTCCGAGCGTGTCAAGACCGCCAGGGAGAGGCGCCTGCAGATCACCATTGCCTGCTGCCTGGCTGTTCTTAGCCTTGCTATTTTCCTGCAGACGGTGAACTTCGAGTTCGTCAGCTTCGATGACAACGTCTATGTCTACGATAACCCTCATGTGCTTCGCGGACTCAGCCTCCCCGGCGTTCGTCGGGCTCTAACGACATTCCACGAGTCCAACTGGCATCCGCTCACGTGGATATCGCTGATGGCCGACGCGCAGGTGAGCCGGTGGCTCGAGGCCTACGGAATCGAAATCGGCAACACCGAGGCCGGCGTCTATCATCTGACGAACGTGCTCCTGCACACCGTCAACGTCCTCCTGCTGTTCTTTCTTCTCAACTCCACGACAGTAATGCGGTGGCGCAGTGCATTTGTGGCGGCCGTGTTCGCTGTGCATCCTCTGCACGTCGAATCGGTGGCATGGGTGACGGAGCGCAAGGACGTCCTAAGCACTCTTTTCTGGCTGCTTACCATGCTCTTCTATCTTCGCTTTGTGGCGCGACCTGATCGTGCCGGTTATGCGCTCGTGGCGGGGACGTTCGTACTCGGCCTGATGGCCAAGCCGATGCTCGTGACTCTGCCGGTAGTGCTGCTGCTTATCGACCTCTGGCCGCTCGGCCGAATGCGCATATCGGGCGATGAGAACGGCCGGCAGAGTCTTGTGACGCTGGTCAAAGAGAAGATCCCGCTCTTTGTGCTGGCGCTTATTTCTTGCGTCGTAACTTTCTGGGCACAGCGGGCCGGTGGGGCCGTTGTGAAGATGGAGTGGTTTCCGTTTCTCCCCAGGCTCCTGAACGCGCTGTTGTCCTACAAGGCGTATGCTCTCAAAATGCTGTGGCCTGTCGGGCTCGGGGTGTTCTATCCGATGAAACCGGCCATCGTGACAAGGGAGGTTGCAGGAGCCGCTGCATTCATTACTCTGGCAACCGTGATTGCTGTCCGCTCGGCGAGAAATGAGTCGCTCGGATGGCTCACGGTCGGCTGGCTGTGGTATGTGATCACTCTGCTGCCGGTTATAGGCCTGGTCCAGGTGGGCATGCAGGCTATGGCGGATCGCTATACATACATACCGCTAATCGGGCTGTTCGTAATCGCCGCCTGGGGCATTCCAATGGTCGTGCATCGGATAGTGAGACCGCCCATCGCTCGAACTGCACTTGTGGCCGCCGCGGCTGCTGCTGCGATTGTTAGCCTCGGCGTGCTGGGATACGTCCAGACAGGCTACTGGAGGACAAGCACTACGCTCTTCGGTCGGACACTCAGGGTGACGGGAAACAACTACTTCGCACACGTCAACTACGCGGCTGCACTGGAGATGTCCGACCGCCTGGACGAGGCGTTGAGGCATTACAGGGCGGCGGCAAAAATCAAGCCCCGAGAGTACGAGGCGCAGCTCGGTATCGGGACGCTCCTGGTCAGGATGGAAAGATACAGGGAGGCCGAACCCTACCTGCGCCGAGCCGTGAACCTTTCCCCGGGGAACGCGAGGGCCAGGAACAACCTGGGGTGCTGTCTGCTGTACCAGGGCAAGGTGCGCGAGGCAATAGAGCAGTTTGAGGCAGCCATCGAGATCAACCCGCATTACGAAGGCGCCCGGGCGAACCTGGAACAGGCCCGCGAGGCGGCTGGGTCCGCCCGGTGAGAAATCAGACAGTCCGGCACGCCTGGGGAGCGCCGCGCATCTGCCTGATCCTCCTGGTCAACGCGGGCACGATCTCAAAGAGGTCTCCGACGAAGCCGTAATCGGCGATATCGAATATCGGCGCGTTCGGGTCCTTATTGATCGCGATGATTACGTCGGAGCTTTTCATGCCGACCTGGTGCTGCACCGCCCCGCTGATCCCGCAGGCGATATAGATCTTCGGGCAGACAGTCTTGCCTGTCTGGCCTACCTGGTGCGCGTACGAAATCCACCCTGCATCCACGGCGGCGCGGCTCGCGCCTACCGCGGCGCCCAGCTCGTCGGCAAGCTCGCGGATCACCGCGAATTTCTCCGGCCCGCCCAGACCGCGTCCGCCCGAGACGATGATGTCGGCGTCTGCCAGGTTTACCTTCTCGCCGACCTGTTCGATGAACTCGATCACGTTGCTTCTGGATGAGAACAGTGCCGGTCTGGGCTCCAGCCGGACGATCTCGGCTTTGCCGGAAGCTCGTTTGCAGGGCATGGGAAAGACCTTGTGCCGAACCGTCGCCATCTGGGGCCGGGTGTAACGGCAGAGGATCGTGGCCATGATGTTGCCGCCGTAGGCCGGTCGGGTCTGGTATAGGAGGCCGTCCTCGCCGATTTCCAGGCCCGTGCAGTCGGCTGTGAGGCCGGTGTAAAGGTTGATGGCGACTCCAGACATAAAGCTGCGGCCCGTAGTCGTAGCGCCGGCAAGGAATATCTCCGGTTTGAGCTCGCGGGTCACGTCGGTCAGCACGCGGCAATAGCGCTCGGCGTCGTAAACGGCGAGCTCGGGCGCCTCGTAGACGTAGACCTTATCGACCGGGTAGTCGGCCAGCTCCTCGACAGCTTCATTGAGGTTGTGGCCGAGAATTATCACGGCAAGCTCGCACTTGCGTGCGTCGGCCAGTTCGCGCCCCACGCCGATGAGCTCGAAAACTACCGGCGCGACATTTCCGTCTCTGTGCTCGCCGAACACCCACACGCCGCGGTACTTGTCCAGGTCCTCGACGGGCTGCTTCTCAATATCGATCGTGATCGCGTTGAACCTGCATGCCGCCACGCACGCGCCGCACATCGTACAGCCCTCGACGGTGATCGTGGCAAGCTTGTCCTTGATCTCTATCACATTGAACGGGCAGCTCTTGACGCAGACTCCACACCCGTTGCACTTTTCCGGATCAACGAAGATCGACACTACACCACCTCCAGGCACTTGAGCACATCGTAAAGCTTGTTGGCCAGTTCCTCCGGCTCCCCTTCGAACTTGTCACCGCCCGCGCGGCACGGCGGCGTCATTACCTTGACGACCTGCGTCGGCGAGCCCCGCAGGCCGATCTTCTCCTCATCTGCGCAGATATCCGCCGGCCCCCATACAGGTATCTGGGCCTTCTTTGCGTTCATTTTGCCGCGGAGGGACGCGGTGCGAGGCTCGTTGATCTCTTTCACAACCGTTAGAACCGCAGGCAGTTTGACCTCGACGACCTCGTAGCCGTCCTCTATCAGCCGCCTGGCGACCAGCTTTTTCGAGTCGATCGACTCGATCTTGGCCACGTAGGCCGCCTGAGCGTAGTTAAGATGGACGGCAATGCCCGGCCCGACCTGGCCTGTGTCGCCGTCAATTGCCTGCATGCCGCAGAAGACCAGGTCAGGCTCCAACTTCTTCAGGGCCATGGCCAGGGTGTAGGAAGTGCACCAGGTGTCGGCACCGGCGAACGCTTTGTCGGAGAGCAGAATCGCGTCGTCGGCCCCAAGGGAGATCGCCTCGCGCAGGGCTTCTTCCGCCCACGGCGGGCCCATCGATATGGCAGTCACGCTGGACTCCTCGCCCGCCTCCACGAAGCGCTCCTTTGTACGGACGGCCTCTTCGAGCGCATACAGGTCGAATGGGTTAATCTGGTTTTCGATCCCCTCGCGAATGAGGGTGTTGGTTTCCGGGTCGATCTTTACTTCAGTGGTCGCAGGGACCTGTTTGATGCAACAGCAGATTTTCATAGCCATATTTTAGCCGCTCCGGAGCGCACATTGCAACCGAGGGC
>JBMFPI010000179.1:0-7364 GCA_049969195.1 Armatimonadota bacterium | reverse complement strand
GTTGACGTCATCAAGCCCGGCCAGCCGACGGTGACATATGGCGGAGTTGATCCGGAACGCGCCCGCCGAATCGTTGCCCAGCATCTGGTGCACGGCAATATTGTCGGCGAATGGGTCGTGGCCTCGAGCTAGGCGCAATCAGAGTGACCGAACCGGCTTGCTGTGATAGACCACCAGGCTCGCCCCCGGCGTTGAGGACAAAGGGACGGCGGCTTCTATAGCGCTGATAACTGCGACAGGCAATTACAACCTTGTTGGGGGTGCAACCTAAGTGAGTTCAACCAACTCCGACCGTGCGGACGCGGCCGTCTTGAGCATAATCGAGAAGTACGACCGCGACCAGCGTAACATGATTCCACTCCTGCATGAAATCCAGGCAGAGCTAGGTTACCTCTCGCCGGAAATCATGGAGACCGTGGCCGAGCAGTTAGGGACAACGGTCGGCCACGTGCACGGCGTGGCTACATTCTACACGCTGTTTTCGACGAGACCGCAGGGACGCTATGTGATTCGGCTGTGCGATTCGCCGCCTTGTCATCTTGAGGGTTCGGCCGCGATACGCAAGGCTATTGAGAACGAACTCGGTATCTCTGAGGGGGAAACAACCGAGGACGGGTATTTCAGCCTTGAGACGGTGAGCTGTCTGGGGCTGTGCGGGGTGTCTCCGGCAATGATGGTCAATGAAGACATCTACGGCAACCTCACGCCCGAGTCAATTCCCGAGATCATCAAGAGATACAGGGAGGGCGACTGAGATGGCGTTTTACAGGGCGCATGTACTTGTGGACACCGGCCCGCCTGCGATGCTCAAGGGGGCGATGGCTGTCAAGGCCGCTCTGATCGAGGAGATCAAGCAGCGGGGGCTGGATAAAGAGATCAAGGTTGTGGAGACCGGGGACCTAGGTGTTCGGGGCGGAGGGCCGGCGCTGGTGATCTACCCGGAGGGGATCACCTATGCCGGTGTCACGACGGCGGATGTGCCGGAGATCGTCGAGGAGCACCTGATCAAGGGCCGCCAGGTGAGGCGGCTGGTGTATTCCGAGACGACGCCTGGAGTCGTTGAGACTACCGCGCGGCCCCGGTCGAGGGAACAGAGGATTATCCTGAGGAACGTGGGTATTATCGACCCGGGTTCTATAGAGGAGTATATCGCGGCGGGTGGATACGAGGCTGTTGGCAAAGCGCTCACGAGGATGACCCCCGAGCAGGTGATAGCGGAGGTCAAGGCGTCGCAGCTTAAGGGCCGCGGAGGTGCAGGTTTCCCGACGGGTTTGAAGTGGGAGTTCACGGCCAAGGCGGAAGGGCGCGAGAAAGCCGTCGTATGCAATGCCGACGAGGGCGAACCTGGCAACTTCAAGGACAGGTTGATTTTGGAAGGCGACCCGCACCAGGTGATCGAGGGGATGATCATCGCGGGGTATGCTGTGGGCGCCCATGATGGTTTCGTATACATTCGCGGGGAGTATCACCAGGCTGCGGCGATAATGGAGCGGGCGATCGGTGTGGCTCGCGAGATGGGCCTGTTGGGGAAGAACATTCTTGAAAGCGGGTTCAACTTCGACATACAGGTCTTCAGGGGCGCGGGAGCTTACATCTGCGGGGAGGAGACGGCTCTTCTGGAATCTCTGGAGGGGAAGCGCGGCCAGAGCCGAATGAAGCCGCCGTTCCCGCCGACCTACGGGCTGATGGGTTCGCCGACCGTGGTCAACAACGTCGAGACATTCTGTAATGTGCCGCACATTATCCTCAACGGGGCGGAGTGGTTTGCGTCAATCGGCACAGGTCAGAGTAAGGGGACCAAGATACTGACTCCGTGTGGTGACGTGCTTCTTCCCGGGGCGTATGAGGTTCCCTTTGGCGTCACGCTGCGTGAAGTCATCTACAACATGGCGGGCGGCACAAAGTCCGGCAAGGAGCTCAAAGCGGTGATGATGGGCGGTCCGAGCGGCGTTGTTGTAGGCCGGGAGTCCCTGGACCGACGGCTGTGCGCCGAGGACCTGCAGCCGGGGGCTGGCGCGCTGATTGTGGTAGACGAAGACAAGTGCATGATAGACACCATGGTCAACATCGCGAAGTTCTTCTACCACGAGTCCTGCGGCCAGTGTGTGCCGTGCCGCGAGGGAACCAAGCGGATGCTCGAGACGCTAGGCTGGTGGGCTTCTGGCGCCGGCAGCGAGAGCGATATCAAGATGCTGGAGCAGCTCGCAAACACGATGAGCCTGTCTTCGAAATGCGGGCTCGGTCAGTTCGCTGGCGTAGCATTCAAGTCGAGCTTGCCGCTTTTCATCGACGAGTATCGAGCTCACGTGGTAGATAAGGTGTGCCCGGCCGGGGTCTGTTCGATGGATCGGGTCGTTGAGGAGGTGAGCTGAAATGGCACAAGTCAAGATCAAGATAGACGGCCAGGACGTAACCTGCGAGGCCGGTTCGACAATACTTCAGGCGGCCCAGAAGGCGGGAATCTATATCCCGACGCTGTGCTACCATTCAGACCTGATGCCGGACGGAGTATGCCGGGTGTGCTCGGTGGAGGTCAAAGGCCAGCGGACGCTCTGCGCTGCGTGCTGCTTCCCGATCACTGACGGGATGGAAATCATGACGCACACGCCAAAGGTGCGCGAGTCGCGGCGCATGATAGTCGAGCTGATGCTTGCAAACCATCCTCAGGAGTGTCTGACCTGTTCCAAGAACCAGAAGTGCGAGCTGCAGAAGTTCGCCAAGGAACTGGGCATACAGGACATTCGCTTCAAAGGTGAAAGGCGGGCATACGACGTCGATGCATCAAGCCCGATTATCCGCGACCCTGACAAGTGCATTCTGTGCGGTCGGTGCGTGAGAACATGCGACGACATTCAGAGCGTGGGCGCATTGCACCCCGCCTACCGCGGGTGGAAGACGCTCATTGTGCCCGGGTTGGGCGGTGATATGTCGGATGTGGTCTGCGTCAACTGCGGGCAGTGCATCAACCGCTGTCCCACAGGGGCGCTCAAAGCCAAAGACCCGGCGCCTCAGATTTGGGAAGCGATATACGATCCCACGAAACACGTAGTCGTCCAGACGGCACCCGCTGTTCGCGCCTCGATCGGCGAGGAGTTCGGTTTGCCGCCAGGGACCAGGGTCACCAAGAAGATGGTCACGGCCCTGAAGATGCTCGGTTTCGACCGGGTTATGGACACCGACTTTACCGCCGACCTCACAATCATGGAGGAAGGCAGCGAGCTTATCAAGCGCATCACCGAAGGCGGAGTCCTGCCGCAGATCACGTCGTGTTCGCCCGGGTGGATCAAGTTCATCGAGTACTACTATCCCGAGCTGCTGCCGCACGTGTCCACGTGCAAGAGCCCGCAGCAGATGTTCGGCGCGCTCGCGAAGACTTACTACGCGCAGAAGATGAAGATCGACCCGAAAGACATCGTTTCGGTCTCGATTATGCCCTGCACCGCCAAGAAGTTCGAGTGCGAGCGGCCCGAGATGTACTCCAGCGGATATAAGGACGTCGACTACGTCCTGACCACGCGAGAGGCCGCCGGGATGATGAAAGAGGCCGGCATTGACCTGCCGAATCTGCGTGAGAGCGAATACGACGACCCGCTCGGAATGTCCACGGGCGCGGCGGTCATATTCGGCAACACGGGCGGCGTCATGGAGGCGGCGCTCCGGACTGCATACGCGCTGATCACAGGACATGAGCTCGAAAAAGTCGAGATCGAGGCCGTTCGAGGCATGGAAGGCGTGCGCGAGGCAACCATCCAGGTGGGCGACATTCCTGTGAAAGCAGTGGTCGCGCACGGGTTGGCAAACGCACGGCAGGTGCTCGAAGGTATCAAGAGCGGGCGCTTCGCGGATTACCATTTCATAGAGATCATGTGCTGCCCCGGCGGGTGTATTGGGGGCGGCGGCCAGCCTCAACCTACCAACGAGGAAATCCGCAAGGCTCGCATCCGGGCCATCTACGACGAGGACGAGGCGATGACCATCCGCAAGTCGCATGAGAACCCAGCTGTGCAGAAGCTCTATGAAGAATTCCTCGGGCATCCGCTGTCCCACAAGTCTCACGAGCTCCTGCACACGCATTACACTCCTCGTGAGCGCCGAACAATACGGTCTTCGGCCGGGGAGCGCGAAGAAGCACGCGGCGAGCCGAGAACGGCAAAAGCGGACAACTCCAAGAAGGTCAGGGTGGACTGAGCATTCCGCGCAAGCGATTGTAAGGTCCGCGGAACGCAACACTCCAAACGCAAGGGGCCGCGCGTCGAGACGTTTCCTGAACCGACGCGCTGCCCCGTTTTCTCAATTGGGGCCGCCAGGTCAGACGCACCTCGGCCATGTCGAGACACAGCGACGCGCGCCGCATTTCTTTGCAAGCTGTTGCGATGGGACTGCGTGTTTTCTTGATCGTCCGGGGCCAGTTGGTCCGGAGGCAGGTCCTGCGGGCACCTCGCCAGCTTTTTTGCAACGCAGGCGCGTTGGGAAATGTCCTGTGGCGCCTACCCGCCGTCGCAACCTAGGGCCGGGGTAGAATACCCCGGCCCGTCCAACGGTATTCACAGGAGACCGTGCTTGATGGGGAGCGTCGAATCTTCGAGATCGCCGGGTTTGCGTTCTATCGCCATGACCTCTCTGCAAACCCCTTGACAAAAACTCGCACGCATGGCAGACTACGGTAGGCCGGAAAAGCCACCTGTGGTCGGAACGTCATTGCTTGTACGCGGTGCACCCATCCAGGAAACGAAAGGAGACGGAGGATGAGTAGAAAAACCGCTTTGATGACGCTTTCACTGCTCGTGTTGTCGCTTGTAGCAGCGTACGCCGAGACGATGAAGATCACGGAAGGCAACTACGCCGCGCTGGGCTGGAAGAAGACGATCATCCCCGGCCGCGAAGGCCCCGGTTACGTAAGGCTCTGGGAACGACGCGACACAACGCCCCCGGCCGTCCCGGGCGTAGAGTGCGCACCGAGGGGCTCGGGCAGCGGCAAGTATGCCTGGGCAGGAATCAGCACCGGCCTGCTGGCAAACAAAGATGCCAAGCAGATCAACTGGTTCAGAATGCGCACTTGCTGCTTCGAGGGCGACGGGGCAACCTACCAACCGCCCACCGTGCGCATCGTATTCTATAACGGGGCCGGCGGATATCGGGGCTGCACTTACCTGCCGTGGGTCAGCCCAAATCCGCGCGGCACGAACTGGACTTTCTACGAGTACGACCTGCTGGCCGGCGGGATGTGGGAGGAATGGATCTCCAACTATCCCAAGTCGGACTGGCAGACCTTGATGGCCAAGTACCCGGAGGCCAGGTTCTGCACCGACGAGGAAGTGGCTTACGAAGGCACGCCGGGCGGCCAGTCGTTCGTCGTGGCATCGGGCTGCCGCGATTATCACGAGTTGCAGTACTTCAATTCAGCCCGTGGTATGGTGGACTGGGTTGAGATCGGTTTCACCGACGGCACGTTCTACAGGTTCGAGTTCGGCACGCCTGATTATGCCCTGAATAACAAGGCTGCAAAAGACGCGATCATCGCCGGCCTAGACCCGACCAAGCGCTATCTCCGACACGTTGTCTTTGGCAAGATCGTAGCTGATCCGGCGCCTGATGCGGACAGTTTCTATATCGACGATGGGGCTGGCACGCTGGTTCGAATCAACGCGGTGAACCACGGCCGATACATAGTCGGCGAGTACGTCAGGGCGGCAGGCTTCCTGAGAGGGGACATGACACCGCCGACACTCTATTGCTCGGCTTCCGATATTACATCTCTCTAGAGCCAGTTCGGCGCCTGTCCGATTGGGCAGGTGAGTTGTAAATGAATACGGGTTGATGCGGACGGGCCGCGCGCACCGACAGTCCTCGATGCGCGCGGCCCGTTGCGTTACAGAACGCGCGAACACTGGCTGTAGCGCCGCCGCTCGGGGTGCCTGCCGAGTTGCCCGCCGAGCGGCTACGAGGTAGTAGGCTCTTATTATATCCTGATATCGATTATCGCGCTCACACCAGCGCCAGGAACGCGCTTGATGTTGCTGACGGATTTAGCCTCCACAGGAACCAGCGCCCTGACCCGAATGTTACTGCCGAAAACAGCGTTGCCCTCAATCTGCACAACCGCTTTGCACTTTTCCACGTTTGCCTTCGGCCCCGCCACCTGAGCGGCGCCGATGTAGCCCCCGCTTCCAAGGCTGAGAATGGGGACTACCTTGGTTGCCTCCGTTATACCGACGTTCTTGTTGAGCGTGAGCTTGTTGATGAATGTGTTGATCTGACCGCCGAACTTGTCAACGATCAGCGCGATCCCACCGACCTTAATGATGTCACCGGGCAGACTCGCGAAGCTCACTGCCGCGGCGAAAGCGATCAACACGAGTGCAACACACGTCCACTTGACTCTTGATCCCACCTTGGCACCTCCTGCTGCCTAAGAACACGGCGTTACTGCAAACTGTCAGCGACAAGCGCGTTTTCGGCGATTTTCCCACCTAGTTGAGGAGCCTCGGATCGCCGAAAACGCGGGGTTTGCGCTCTAGCGCAACCTCTTACTCTACAACTGCCGGCTCGCCCTTGATCTCGAGCACCACCACGGTAGCCACCGGATCCGGAGCTGACCCGGGCAAGCTTATTTGGATGCCGTCCTCGGACTTCGTATATGCAAGTGCATTCTTGGGGTCCGCTAGCGGATACGCATTCGTGACGTCGTTCGTTATGGGAACCCGGAGGAGGGAATCGGCCGGCCAATCGAATACGTGCAGGAAGAGCTTTGAACCTTTTCTTGTGCACCGGCCGCAAGGGAGCTGTTTCCTGAACGGACTCGCGCTAGTGCCGTAGATCGCGTCACCGTTGACCTTGAGCCACCTGCCCATGGCGGCAAATCGCTCCACAATCGGCTGCGGGAACACTCCCTCGGCCGTCGGCCCCACATTAAGCAGGTAATTCCCACCCTTGCTCGCGATATCGATCAGGTTCCGGATCAAAGTCTCACTGGATTTCCAGTTATTGTCGTAGGACTTGTAGCCCCAGGTGTCGTTAACGGTCATGCAGGTTTCCCAATCGCGACCTGGAATGCCCTCCGGCGGGATGTGCTGTTCGGGTGTTGAGATATCACCCTGAACGCCCCCGCCGAGGCGGTCGTTGGTTATGATCCCGGGCTGCAGTTTCAGAAGCGGAGCGAGTTCGGCAGCCATTTCAGGAGTCATATCGACAGGCGTGTCCCACCACAGTATCGAGACCTTGCCGTAGTTGGAAAGTATCTCCCTGACCTGGGGCACGGCTATTTTCCTTAATATATTCGAGCATGTCGCCGTCCTGCGCCGGGTCCCAATGACCGCCGGCGGCCGCGCCGCCCGGATGATGCCAATCCTGCGCCTGAGAGTAGT
>JBMFPI010000178.1:3415-7372 GCA_049969195.1 Armatimonadota bacterium | reverse complement strand
GGAATACGGCAAGCATCTTGTGCTGGTCGGCGGGGTTGACTGCTCGCAGCTTCTGCCCCGGGGCAGCGTCGAGGACGTGGTTCGCGGGACAAAAGAGGTCCTGCGCCTTGCCGGTCATGGCGGGGGCCTGTTCATCGGCTCATCGAGCGAGATCGTGCCGTCGACACCGGTTGAGAATATACTGGCGTTCTATGAGACATGCCGCGAGGCGGGTCGTTACCCCTTGAGCATCTGATCCGGATTGCCGGTAGCTCCCCCGGGGCTACTTCTTCACCACCTCGACTCTGTCTCCGGGGTAGACGACGAGGTCGAAGACTCCCCCGCGCCACTTGAGGCCCGTGATCTTCAGGCTCTTCCACCGTATGGGCAAGCAGGGCTTATACTTCAGGTCAGAGCTACCCAAGTAATCCATCTTAATCCCGGCGAGGCCGAAAAGGACGGCCTGGATCGGACCGGCGCAGCCGGTCAGGAAGCACATATTCTCCTTGAATCTGGACGGCTGCTCGTTGAAGAAGTTGAAAGGCCCTCGCAGAAACGGCTTGTAGCTCCTGACAAACTCTGAATAGGCTCTGCGGCGATCCCCGAGTCGTGCAGCGATGACCGAGTGGACTGAAGACGTCATGGCCGGCCCGCCCTTATGAACCCTCCGGGCGTAGTAGTCGAATGTGTTCTTGTATATGTCTGTCATATCTTTTGCGTCAAAATTGAACTGCAACGGGTAGATCAGCAGTTCAGTATCGGCCTGCTTGGTTGTGTAACGCGGGCCGAAACGTTGAGAACCCCATTCGTCGAAGGCGACAAACCGGCGAGATCTGGGATCGAAAGGGATGTACATCCTCGCAGCCACTTTCGACCACTTCGGATCGGGCCGCTGTCCGACGAGCACTGCTGCGCGGCATGCTATCTCCAGATTGAGCTTCGCGATTGCGTTGGTGTAGGCTGAATTGTTGACCAGATCTGCCGACTCGTCGGGTGGAACAACCTGCAAAATCTCGTAGCGACTCCTCTCGGGGATCCACTTCGCCTTACCCACCCACCAATCCGCTGTCGACTTGATGACTGGCCAGCCTCGGCTCTTCAGCCAGTTAAGGTCGCCGGTTGCGAGAAAGTACTGCCACTGCGCAAGCGCGACGTCGCCGTTGATGTGTCGCTCGTGGCGATAGACCAGTCCCTCGGGCGTGGCCTCTTTTCCGCTGAAACCGCTTTCCCACGCATATTGCGCTCCAGGCATGCCGGCTTCCCTCGCATTCTGCATTGCGCCGGGCAGCGTCTGATAGCGGTATTCAACGATAGACCTGGCGAGCTCCGGATGCTGCAGGATCAAAGCGGGAAACATCCAAATGTCGGCATCCCAGAACACGTGTCCACTAAAGGCGTCATTAGACAGACCCATCGGCGGGATACTCCACTTGCTCCCCTCGCGGACGCTTGAGAGCAGATAGAACATGCAACTGTGTATAACCTGTTGATCTTTTCTTGGACCGTCGACGGCAATGTCACTGCGCCAGAGGTCTCGCCAGGCGGCTTTGTGACGGGCGATTACCACATCCGTGTCGGCGACCGCAGCATCAAGATTCGAGACTGCGTCGCGCGTGGCGGCTTCTGCATCGCGGCCTGACGCAACGGATACCCAACTGTGAACAACCGCCCGGTTTCCGCGGCGGGCCCGTAGCCGCTGGTCGTGGGTCGCGGCCAACGCGACCACGATCCCGCTCTGGCTGCATTTGTAGGCGCGCAGGACTCGCTCTCTCCCGCCGATAATCCTGGCGATGGAGCCGCCTGCGGGCTGCAGCGCAGGTTCCGGCGTTCCCAGCGGTGCGCGGACCGCGACCTGGCCGGTGAAATCCGGCATAAGTTCCGCGCGGACGACGGCGAGGTTCGGCTGTGCTCGTGACACGATCACATGGATTTTCCCCTTCAGCGTCTTCGAGCCGGCGCGCCACGTAGCGTGTGTGGTGAGGATCCCGATTCGCATGTCGAGGGTCTGCTTGTAGTAGGCGGACCGGTCGATCACGAATCGGGTCCTGCCGTCGTAGAACCGCAAGTCGCTCCACGTCGGAAGCGGGACCAGCTTTTCGTCGTCGTAGAGCCCGGCCATGTAGCACGCAAGCGGCTTGCCGTTTTGGCTGCCGACGCCGTCGCCCATGATCCGAGTGGAGATAAAGCCGTTGCCCAGATAAGTGCCGTAGGGGTCGCCGGGGTTGTAGTTAACGAGCATCCACGGATGGTCGTTCGGAGGGTGTTGTTTCTTTGCCGGCCTGGGTGGCAGCAGGACAAGCGCAAGCACCACTGCAGCGGCTATGACTATCAGAACGATTCCTCGCAAGATGCTCCTACTCACGATGACAACCTCCCGGGACCTCAACCCAGCCCTCTCCTATGACGGAAGCGGGCGAGTACGAGCGACGAAGAAGACACGGTCAGAGCGGCGGGTCGGTTTTCGGAACGTATAGGCGTGAAAAATGTCGACGACCTCGAACCCACCGTCTACAAGCCATTGGCTCAGTTCTTCGATCGAATGCCCGCGCTGGTAATGAACTTCTTTGAACTGCTTCGGTTGCCCGTTCTCGATGACCTCAAACAGCATATCGATTCGGCAGATGCGAGTCCCGCGGTCATAGAAACTGTTCCAGATGTATTTCGGGTAGAAACCCGGGGCCAGGCGCGCCTGATCGAAGAAATGATTCGAAAGAGCGTAGATAGTGTTGACGTCGAAAATGAACACGCCGCCCGGGATCAGGTGCTCCCCGATACGCCGGATCGCCTGCGCGGCGCGGTTGGGGTTCGTGATATAGTTCAGGCTGTCGAAAAGGCAGATAGCTAAGTCAAACTTTCGGCGACATTCCTGGACTTGCCCAGGGCAAGCGGAGATGCCCGAGCTGCAGCGGAGATCGAGCTCGGCCGCATCCTGGACGTAATACTCGACCCCGCTTTTCTTTGCCCGAGCGACTTCGATCATATCCGGCGATATATCCACGCCGACCACCCGGAAGCCGCGCGAGGCCAGTATCTCGCTCAGGTTGCCGGTCCCGCACGCCACGTCAAGGACGGCATCAGGATGATAGTCCATCCGTCCAAGTATCTCTTCGACGTAGTCGATCCACTGCCGGTAGGGAACCCCGGCCATTAGGTCGTCGTAGTGCGCGGCTATGAGTGTGAACTGGGACATCGGATTTGCTCAACAGCAGGTCGTCGACTGCACATAATGATACGCGATGATGTTAGAGAGGGTTCGAAAAAATCCCTTCGGACAGGCGTGCATCCTGCGGGAACTCAGGGTCTTGCAGGCTTGCCGGGTTGGTCGTAAGAGTCGCTCCCGCGGGATGGAACTGCCTCTCCCGTGACGGGGGAGGGTTGGGGTGACAAAAACCTGCGTCTGCGGCAACGTGCCCAGGACGATCATAGCTTCGAATCGCCGAAAACGCGGGGTTTGCGTTCTGTCGCAATGACCTATTTGCGCCAGACCGATTTGGTCCCAGTAAGCCTTTGGGCTTATAATCAATTAAACGACAGGGAGGCGGTGCGGATGCCATCGGTCGAGACAAAGGCGCAACGCCCGGCCGGACGCGAGGGTGTGTATCTGGCGGCTTTGGTTGCCATTGCTGTCATTATGTACATCCCGACGTTCGGATATCTGGTGCACAAGTGGAGGGCGGACGCTCAATATTCGCTTGCGTTTCTGGTGCCGTTTGTGTCGGGCTATTTCGTATGGAAGAAGTGGCCTGAGGTGAAGAGACTCGAGCGATCGCCGTGCGCGTGGGGACTCGCGGTGATAGTGCTCGCGTTGATACTGCACCTTGGTGGGGTGATCCTGGATGTGTCGGGACCGTCTGGGGTGTCGGTCTTGCTGAGCTTGCTTGGCGGCTGCCTGTATTTCCACGGGACGGCTCTGGTGCGGACGCTCGCGTTTCCCCTGGCCTACACCGTCTTTATGATCCCGGTGCCCGGGGGAGTCAT
>JBMFPI010000178.1:0-3405 GCA_049969195.1 Armatimonadota bacterium | reverse complement strand
GTCATCGATAAAGTCGGGCTGCCGATGCAGTTGTGGGCCGCCGGATCTTCGGCAGCTTTGTTGAGGGTCTTGGGGCTGGATGTCACGCAGAGCGGGGTCAACATGTCGGTTCCCGGTTTTGATTTTCAGGTGGCCCAGGCGTGCAGCGGGATGAGCTCTCTCGTGGCGCTTGTCGGCGTGAGCGCGGTGTTCGCCTATATTACGCGCCTGCCGGCGATTTGCAAGTGGATAATCTTTTGCCTGTCGCTTCCCATTGCTCTTGCCGCAAATGTGGTTCGGATCAGCGCGATAGCACTGGTCGGCTACCAGTGGGGACGCGACGCGGCGATGAATGTCTTTCACGACTGGTCGTCGCCTATACTTTTCGTGACCGCCGTCGCGTTTCTGTTTCTTATCAGCATGGTGCTCGAATGGATAAGCGGACTCCTGACTACAAGGCAGTAATACTGATGTTCCTGGCCGCTACGGTGGTGACGTATTGGGCGCGCACACGGCCGCCAATTGCGCCGACCAGGGCAAACCTGTCCTCTCTGCCCGCGCGCCTCGGTGAGTGGACAAGCGCGGGCCGAAATTCCCCTCCCGACAAACAGGTGCTCGAAGGGTGGTTCGTCGGTCCGGAGGATTTCTTGAGCCGAACTTACATTGGTCCCGAAGGCGATGCGATCGGGCTGATGGTGGTTTACAAGGGGCTCGACCGCCGCGGTTGGCACCTGTCCGAGATGTGTTTCAGCGGATCGGGCTATAACATCCGTCAGAGCACGACGCGGCTTCCGTACGCGGGACGCACCATCTCCGCGGTAAAACTTGATGCGGTTGATCCCCTTACCGACGCGCGGGAGATTGTGGTCTATTTCTTTGCACAAGGTGAGCACGCGGAATCGAGCTTCCTCAAACAGCAGATATCGATGGCGCTTTCCCGACTCAGGACGCCGCGGCATGGGTGGGCGTTCGTTCGGCTGACAAGTCCGGTCACCTACTCCGAAGCACAGACTATGAAACAGATCCGCCGGTTCCTGAGCGTAGCCTCCGTCCCGCTTGTAAGGGCGCTCACCGGGGCGGCCCCGCAAGTCAGGATTGACCCACCGACGGCTGCGCGAAAGTAAGACTGTTCGGGTCGAGTTGGGCCCTGCCGCGCTGAGGCTTCCGCGCGACCGCCCTCGGACCAGCGGACGCAATTGATGGGAAAACAGCTATGGTTGACGAGATCACATCGGTTGATCAACTCGAAGAGATGATCAGCGCGCCTTCTCAGGGCGTAATCGAAACGCTCCGGCAGCTCCAGGGTGACATCGTAGTGCTGGGTGCGGGTGGCAAAATGGGGCCGAGTCTGGCGCGCATGGCCAGGCGCGCCGCCGACGAAGGTGGCGTCTCGCGGCGGGTGATCGGCGTAGATCTGTTTCCATCGGCCGAGCAGGAGATGAAACTGAGAGCCGCCGGGGTAGAAACGATCCGGTGCGACCTGACCGACCAGGCTCAGCTCGAATCCCTGCCGGACGCAGCCAATGTGGTCTTCATGGTGGGTATGAAGTTCGGCTCGACGGGGCGCGAGGCCTTGACGTGGGCTCTGAACGCGTTCCTGCCGGGACTAGTATGCCGCAAGTACTCCAGGAGCCGGATCGTCGCGTTTTCGACGGGCAATGTGTACGGGATGGTTCCCCTGCATTCCGGTGGGTCCGTAGAAACCGATGCACCGAACCCGAGCGGCGAATATGCAGCAAGTGCTCTCGCGCGCGAGCGCATATTCGAGTACTTCAGCCGGACGATGGGCATTCCTACATCAATCATCAGGCTGAACTACTCGAACGAGATGCGCTATGGTGTGCTGGTGGACATCGCGCAGAAAGTCTGGAACTCCGAACCCGTCGATGTGACGATGGGGATGGCAAACGTGATCTGGCAGGCGGACGCGAACGCCATGGCGCTCCAATCGCTCGCGCACGCGGCTAGTCCGCCGTTTGTGATCAACGCGGCCGGCCCGGAGATCGTCAGCGTGAGGCGCGTCGCCCTGGAGTTCGGCGAGCTTATGGGCCGGGAGGTCGTCTTTACCGGCGCGGAGTCGCCGGATGCGTTTCTTTCGAACGGCCAACTCGGGCACAGACTATTCGGATACCCCCGCGTGCCGGTGCAGCAAATGATCCGGTGGGTTGCGAAATGGATAATGCGCGGCGGGCAGACCCTCGGAAAGCCGACTCATTTTGAGACCAGGGACGGCAGGTTCTGAGCAGGAAGAATGAGTGATTGTCTGCCATCCGATTTGCGAGTTGCGCTGCAAGAGGGTATGGTTATCCCGGCTTGCCCGCTGGCGCTCAACGCCGCCAGAAAGCTCGACGAGCGAAGACAGCGAGCGCTGTGGCGCTACTATTCGGCTGCAGGCGCAGGCGGCATCGCTATCGGCGTCCACACGACCCAGTTTGCGATTCGAAATCCCGGGGTGGGGCTGTTCCGACCCCTGCTAGAACTCGGCAAGGAGGAAATGGATCGGCTGGATGCATCCCGTACGTCCGCCGCAAAGGCGGGGTGGGGCGCCCGGTTGTTTCGAGTTGCGGGGATCTGCGGTAGAACCGATCAAGCGGTTGCGGAAGCTCTCCTGATACGTGATCTGGGCTACCACGCGGGCTTGCTCAGCCTTGCGGCAATGAAAGATGCGGACGAAGATGCGCTGATCGACCACTGCCGGGCCGTCGGGGAGGTGATCCCACTCATCGGGTTCTACCTCCAACCGGCTGTCGGCGGGCGAGTTCTGCCCTATACGTTCTGGCGGCGGTTTGCCCAGATCGAGAACGTGGTTGCGGTCAAGATCGCGCCGTTCAATCGGTACCAGACCCTGGATGTGGTGCGGGCATTCGCCGAATCGGGACGACACGATGTCGCGCTCTACACTGGAAACGATGACAACATCGTTATGGACCTTGTAACGCCCTTTCGGTTCGGCAGATTTGAGAGACGTATCGTCGGTGGGCTGCTGGGGCATTGGTCCGTGTGGACCAGCAAGGCGGTCAAGCTTTTGGAGGAGTGCCGTGAGGTAGTCCGGTGCGGCGGCGACATGCCGGTGGAATTGATGCGGCGGGCAGTAGAGGTGACCGATTGCAATGCGGCGTTCTTCGATGCGGTCAATAACTTCGCGGGGTGCATAGCGGGAGTCCACGAAGTGTTGCGCCGGCAGGGACTTCTGGAAGAGATCTGGTGCCTGGACCCGAACGAAACACTCAGCCCCGGCCAACTAGAGGAGATCGACCGGGTCTACCGCGCGTATCCGCATTTGAACGACGATGCGTTCGTAGCCGAACACCTGGACGAGTGGCTGAGCGGTTGAGCGGCCGCTGCGCCGGTGAGGCCTCGGGCATTGCTTGCGCGTGGGCAGGGGCATCAGTCGCAGGGCCCCCTGAGCGTGACACCACGTGCACG
>JBMFPI010000177.1:0-7395 GCA_049969195.1 Armatimonadota bacterium | reverse complement strand
GTTCCTGGGGCAGTACTTCAGCTCTATGGTGAGCCCGTCAACCGGATAGCCCCGCACCGCGTCTTGCAGAGCTGTCAAAACGCCGAATGAGGTGAAGTTCCGGATGGTCATCCCAGGGCTGCTCCGCGACCTCCCCTGCCGGCCGTGTGCGCGCCCAGCAGGGAGCAAGCAAATACCGCCGCAAACGAGATTAGGACCGCGCCCCCTGGATCCGCCTCGATCCGCAGCGTGGTAGACGAGAAAGCGTCGGCCTGCTTCAACAGAACCCCGCAGAGCGCGGGCATAAGAAGGACGTAGGCCGTATGGATGAGCGCCGTCCGACAGGCTGTGGGAACGGACCCGTCGCAGGAGCCCCACCTGGCCGCCAGCCGGCCTGAAGCAAGCGCCGCCGCGGCGCCGACCAGCAGAGCGCTGATCCCCGCAGCAGCGGGAATCGGCCTGACTTCACCCGCCCTTTTCACGCCGCGGTACAGGTTTGCCTCTGCGTAAAACGGCCGATCGATCTTATTTAACGACGCGATCTTCGACTCCGCGCTGCTGACCAGCGTGGCGCCGTGGATCATAGCGTATCCCAGCCCGGCGGCTGTCGGGAGCATCTCGACAAGTCGCGGGTTCGACCCGGAGTCAGCCCTCATCCGCGTTTGTGCAAGCGCCAGGACCGCGCCTGCTATGAGAAGTTGCACAACCAACGCGGTCGCTACAACGGCCCTAAAGCACGCCCACCACGGCCCCGAAGTGCGCGCCTTGCCCGTCTTCCGCACCGCAGCCAGCCCGCCCAGGCAGGCAAAAACTACTCCGAAGCCCAGGCCGAAGCCAAATGTGCTCGCACCTGACGGGCGAAACGCTATCTGCGGGGGATTCGCGCTAAATCCGCCCACCTCAGGCAGCAGAAACGTATCAAGCAGCGCCTCGACCCACCTCGCGGCGACGCCAAGAAACGCAGCATAAATCAGCCCGGCGCCGAGCGCAGCGGCCATCATTGCGCGCGGTCCTCTTGCCGATGCCGCTCTCGCGGCGGCGTATCCCCCGACGATAAGCGCCACGACAGGGACAGCAGCCCATATCGTCAGCGGCAGCGTCATGGAGGCGGTCACCCTCGTCCTGTTGCCGAGCGCATCGGTGACGGCCCCGGCCCCGACGAGCGTAATATGCTGGATGGCATAAAAGTTCAATCCCGACCGCGCGAAAACGGCCGGCCCGAACACGCGATCGCCTCGGCCTCCCACGACCCCTAGACCGTAGCGCGTCAGCACATACGAGCACGCACAGCCGATTACAAGCCCGACCAGCGCGCCGTACAGCGGCGCCCGCAGGAAACTCGCCCTGCTCGGAGATTGGCGACCCAGGCCTATCAATCCTCAGGTTCCTAACTTCGTGATCCCTGCTGCGTTGTAGAGCTTGGTCAGTGCGTCCACAGCCACCCGTGCTTCCCTGCCCGGCACGATCGGCTGTGCGCCGGTGCGGATGCAGTTCACGAAATCGGTCAACTGCGCCATATGCCCTTCAAGGCCGATAGCAAGCGGGTCCGAGCGGCCGTCGGCTTTCGCAGCGGTCTGCTCGCCCAGATCCACCTTCCCGTCTTGAACCTCGAAGCTGACCACGCGGCTACCCTCGAAGACCGCAGAGCCATTGGTCCCAAATACCTCTGTTCTGATGCTCATTCCCGGGTAACAGCAGGTGGTGGCTTCGATCACTCCGCGCGCCCCGCTTTCGAATGTGAGTGCCGCAACCGCAAAGTCCTCGGCCTCCATCCTGTGCATAGCTGTCTCGATATGGCAGTAGTTGACCTCTTTCACCGGCCCGCACATCCAGCAGAGCTGATCGATTGCATGTATGCCCTGGTTGGACAGACACCCGCCGTCCAGCGCCCAGGTTCCTCGCCAGGCGTCTTTGTCATAATAGCTCTGAGCGCGCCACCACTTGATGTACGTGCTGCCCGATATGAGACGGCCCAGCGCCCCCTCGCGGATTAACTGGTTCGCCCGCCTGATCTCCTTGCCGGCGCGGTTGTTAAAGATGCTAGCGAGCACCAGCCCGCTGCGGTCGGCCATCTCAAGGAGCTTATCCACCTTCTTGATGTCGATATCGATGGGCTTCTCGACTATCACGTGCTTGCCGGCCTGAATGCACATCATCGCGTTTTCGGCGTGCACCCCCGAGAACGTGCAGATATCCGCGGCATCGAACTCCGCCTTCTCGAGCATCTCGCCGAGGTCCGTGAACGGCTGCGCCCCGTATTCCTCGGCTGCCTTCTGCGCACGTTCGGGCACGATATCGCACACGGCTACTACCGTCGCGCCCGGTATTTCTTTCCAGCACTTGAGGTGGTGATTGCCGATCCCACCACATCCGACAAACCCGATCCGCACTTCGTCTGTTGCCATAATACTGTCACATCCTCCAACCGGTTCGACTGTCAAAGGCCGCTGGGCGGCACCCCGTCAGCGCCTGCGGTAAAACACTCTGACCTCAGGCCGCAGGGCCTTGTGAGAACACCATCGCTTGCTTCCACGAAACCCGCCCCGGTCCCTGCCTGCCGGGGCATCAATCGGCAAATCGATGCAGACCTGCGCGTCGGCACTCCTCGAGCGCTTCCCGGAACTCGCTCTGAGTGATCCGGCGGTCGATTTCGGCAAACTTCCCGGCTCCGTATTCGGGCCTGTACTGGGCCATCACGTTGATTAATGTGTCTTTGCTGACCTCGTCCGCAAGGAAACGCGCGACGTTCCACGTAAATGCCCGCCCATTCGGCAGCACAAGGTGGCGGACAAGGAGACCTCGAACCGCAAGCGCGGCTTTCGCGCCGCCGGCAATCTCGACCCGGCGGACTTCCAGATCACCCACCTGCCTGTGCATCTCACGGATCGCCTCGCGGCAGCGATCCCAGTAGTCCGGAACACCAGAGTAGCGCGCGCCCGGCTCGTTATCGCCGTATTTGATGTCGGGCATGTAGATATCGACCACGCCCTCAAGCAAACGCAGCACTTCGACCGATTCATATCCGCCGCAGTTGTACACCATGGGGACTCTCAGCCCCATCGAACGTGCCTGTTCGATGCCCTCGACGATACGGGCAATCTGATGGGTCGGCGTGACGAAGTTGATGTTGTGGCAACCCTCGTCCTGGAGCTCCATCATCATTTCGGCAAGCCTTCTGGTCTCGACGGCGCGGCCTCGCCGAAGATGGCTGATATCGTAGTTCTGGCAGAAAATGCACTTGAGGTTGCAGCCGGTCATGAATATCGTGCCTGAGCCGAACCGCCCGACCAGCACCGATTCCTCGCCGAAGTGCGCTCCGTAGCTCGAGACCACGGCGTTAGCGCCGACCCCGCAGGCTCCGACCTCTCCTTCAAGACGGTTCACCCCGCAGTTTCGTGGGCACAGCCTGCACGACCGCATCATCTCTAGAAGCTCGGCCGCGCGGTTCTCAGAGGGTACCAACGTCGATCTCCTGGATTCCCCACGCCCGCATTTCCGCAAGCGCGGCATGGTCGGTCAGGTCAAGGTGGATCGGGGTCACGGAAATGTAATCGTCGGCAATTGCTTTGACATCGGTGCCCTCTTCCAGGTAATCCACCGGCAGATCCCCGCCGAGCCAGTAGTACGCCCGGCCCGAAGGATCCGCGCGCTTTTCCAGAGCACCGGTGTATCTTCTTTTGCCCTGTCTTGTGATCTGAACTCCTTTGATCTCGGCAACTGGAACCGCGGGCACGTTGACGTTCAGCAGGCTGCTCGGCGGAAGGTCGTGGTCTTGCAGGATCACCGCGAGCCGCTCGGCGAACGCGGCGGCAACAGAGTAATCGGCCTCCGCCTCGTAGCTTGCGACCGATATGGCAAACGATCGGATACCCATAATCGCGCCTTCCATAGCGGCCGAAACGGTCCCCGAGTAGGTCAGGTCCCAACCCAGGTTCGGCCCGAGGTTGATGCCGGCGACGACCAGGTCTACGCCTGTCTCGATCAATCCCAGGAGGGCAAGGCTCACGCAATCGGACGGCGTGCCGTTGCTTGCATAGCCGATATCCCCGTCCGGCAGTCTGACCGGGTCCGCACGCAGCGGCTTGTGCAGTGTGATCGAGTGGCCGCACGCGCTGCGCGGCCTGTCCGGCGCAACGACATAAACCCGGCCGAGCTTGTCCAAGGCCGATTTCAGGGCTGCCAGCCCGTTCGCGTGAATCCCGTCGTCGTTTGTGATAAGTATGTTCATGCTCTTTCAGGTGGTCTAATCCAGGTATGCCAGTCGTGCTGTACATCGCCTCGCTGCCGGTAGCGCTCCATCGACCTCCCGCACTGACACTCGTGTCCGGCAGGCAGTTTTGCGAACGCCTCAACGATAATCTCCGGGAGCGTTTCCAGGGCCGCCCGGACCCTGGCTTTCTCGTCCTCCAAGAGCATTCCCTCGAACAGCTCTCCGGCGCGATAGGGCCGCTCCACGACACCCTCGGCGTAGTTGGTGACGTAACAGATCGCGCAGTAGCACATCTCGAGCTCGCGCGCAAGGAAAACTTCCGGAACTAGCGTCATCCCGACCAGGCTCGCACCGCAGTGCGCGAACTTACGAATCTCCGCCGCGGTCTCGAGGCGCGGGCCTTGTGTGCACACGTACACGTCCCCCGTCCGGCAGTGACCCTGCCTGGCCTCGACCGCCTCACGCAGAACCCGCGCAAGCTCCGGGCAGAACACGGGGTTCTGCCTGATGAACCCGATGCCCCGGTTCTCGAAGAAAGTTGAAGGCCTGCCGCGGGTTTCGTCTATGATGTCGCCGGGCACCAGAATGTCACCGATCGGAATCTGCGGGTCTATGGCACCCGGACCCGACCACGCTACAATCCTCTCGACCCCCAGCTCCTTCAGGCCCCAAATATTCGCGCGATAGTTTACAAACGGCGCGGAGATATCATATCCGGTCTCGCCGTGTCTGGACAACACAAAGACCTCGACTCCCCCCACACACGCCGTGTGAATCGGTGCCGACCGGCCGAAGGGGGTCTCGATCGACACAGTGTGACGCGTCCACGCATTGATTCTCGCCAGATATCGGTGTCCCTGGCTCCCTGCTATTATCGCCCGACCGCCTTCCAAAGTGAGCTCCTGCTAAGTCCGGGCGGGATGAACCCGCACAATCTCATACAGCGTCGTCCGCTGCGCGGCGTCGTAACCGGCTGCGTGTATCGTGTCGACGAGACTGCTTTCGTCCATTCGATGCGACACGCCTGCTGCCGCTACCACGTTTTCCTCGATCATCGTGCTTCCGAGATCGTTCGCCCCGAAGCGCAGCGCAAGTTGTGCTATGTCGCGGCCCTGGGTCACCCACGAGGCCTGTATGTTTTCGACGTTATCCAGAAACAATCGGGAAACTGCGAGTGTGCGCAGGTACTCGTGACCTCCAACCGTCCTACCTCCGAGCGCCGTATTCCCCGGCTGATAGGTCCAGGGTATGAACGCGGTGAAGACGCCGGTCTCGTCCTGCAGCTTGCGGATCACGGCAAGGTGCTCAACGCGATGCCCGTTCGATTCCCCCATCCCGAAGACCATTGTAGCCGTAGCCCGCATGCCCAGGTCGGCAGCCGTGCGAATAACCCCGACCCACTCGGCGGCCGTGCACTTGCCGGGGCTGAGGCGCCGCCTGAACGAATCAACGAGCAATTCCGCCCCGCCGCCGGGCAGCGAGTCCAGGCCGGCCGCCTGCAGTCTGGCCAGCGTCTCACGAACGGTTAACCCGGAACAACGCGCCAGGTGCACGATCTCCGGGGCCGACAGCGAATGAAGCTGCACGTCAAAGCGCTGCTTGATCGCGCGGAAGAGATTCTCGAAGTAAGCGATTCTAAGATTCGGGTGCAGGCCTCCTTGCATTAGTATCTGCGTTGCCCCGAGCCCGATCGCCTCCTCGACCTTCGAAAGAACCTGATCCACCGTCAGAACGTAAGCCTCCGGATGACCGGGCGGCCTGAAAAACGCACAGAACGCGCAGCCCGAGACGCATACGTTGGTGTAGTTGATGTTCCGGTCGACGACGTATGTTCTGATGCGGTCGGGGTGTTTGAGCGAGCATACCCTGTCGGCGGCCCAGGAAAGGTCCGCGAGGCTCGCGTTCTCGAAGAGCAAGTGGGCCTGTTCATTGGTCAGCCGTGCCCCCTCAGACGCTGCGGCCAGAACCTCGGACACTCTCATCGGGCGGCCTCCGCGGACCGGGGCTCAGCCTCCAGTAGCCCGTGCTCCGAGCATTTTTCCCGAAACACCTTCAGGCCCTGCGCCTCGCGCTCACCGAGATCGTAGATCATCGTTCGCGACAGATAGTCATAACATACCTCGAAGGGCATGCCAAGCCTGGCCGACTCCTCACGGGCTATAGCCTCGAGCCTGGCCATTCCTCTTCTCCGGCTGTCGTGCAGGAGGCCGATCAGTTCCGGCGTCATGCCTCTGCCTGCCCAGAGAGCAAAAACCGCAGGTAAGCCTGTAAGCTTTTTCCACTCCTCTGCGACGTCCAGAACGAGTATTCCGTCTTTCGGATGCAGCATCGCCGGGTTTCCGATTACGAGGGCTGCATCGCACGTGTCGAGCATAGCCGAGACCGGCTCGGGCGACATCGGCACGAACCGCGGTCGGATCCCATATGCCTCGGCGAGAATGATTTTGAGCATGTTCGCCCCAGACAGACTGCCGACATCCAGTGCGACGACGGACACGTTTGCAGGATCAGACTTCGACAGCATCAGCACGCTTCTTACGGGGCCGTCTGCGGCAATACATATCCCGGGGCATATGTCCAGATCGGGGTTCACGAACGTCGCAAAACTAGATACGGGAGCGGCGGCAATCTCTCCGGATGCAAGCATCGCTGCCAGCTTAGCCGGTGGTGCGCAAACCAGCTCCCAACCCGCCGGCAGCCCACCGTGTTCGAACGAATAGATCAGCGGCTTAACGTTTAAGTAGGGCAGGCACCCCAGTCTCATCGCGGGTTACCTCGTTGTAGAGTGTGTCGCGCTCGATGGGGACCGTGCCGGTCTCCTCGATCAGAGACCTAATCTCGGCAACGGTCAGCCCCTCGGGAGTGGCTGCCCCGGCGCGATGGGTGATCTTTTCCTCGACGACGGTGCCGTCAAAATCGTCGGCGCCGAAGCTCAGGGCGACCTGGGCGAGCTTGATGCCCAGCATTATCCAGAACACCTTGACGTGTGGCACGTTGTCCAGCATCAGCCGCGATATCGCGTAGACCTTCAGATCGTCCAGTGCACTTTGGACCCTTAGGGGAGACGTGACGCGCGTGTTCGCCGGGTGGAACTTGAGCGGTATGAACGCCATAAACCCTCCGGTCTCATCCTGAAGCTCCCGGAGCGCAAGCATGTGTTCCAGGCGCTCCCGATCGGTTTCGAGGTGGCCGTAAAGCATCGTGGC
>JBMFPI010000176.1:0-7447 GCA_049969195.1 Armatimonadota bacterium | reverse complement strand
CTCTGCCCGTAAAAGAACGGATCAAAGCCCTCGCCTGCAGTCGACTTTCGGATGGTGAGATCGCCGCCGAACTCGCCAAATGCGGAATTCAAGTTGCGCGGCGCACGGTTGCGAAATACAGGGAGCAGCTCCGTGTGCTGCCCAGGGAGTACAGAGTTGCCGAGGGTAACGCATAGCACGGACGAGCAAGTATCTGGCCTTGAGAAGGCTGCAATACTGTTGATAGCGCTAGGGCAACAGACGGCCGCGAGTGCGCTTCAGCAGCTCTCGCCCGATGAAGTCCGGGCGGTGTGTGCGCAGATCGCCCGGATCACTGATGTGGATCAATCGCTTCGTCAGCACGTGCTGGATGAGTTTCGCCAGTTTCAGGAAAATGCCAGCCCCGGCGGTGGGGCAGAGTACGCGAGAATGCTTCTCGAACAAGTGCTGGGCCCGGAGAACGCTCAGGCATCCGACGTCGAGAAGCCTCGGGAGAGCAGGAGGTTCGACTGGATTCGCGGGGACGCGGTGCCAAGGCTTGCGGAGGCGCTCTCCGAAGAGCGCCCGCAGGTCATAGCCTTCGTGCTGGCTCACCTGCCCCCGGAACCGGCTGCCGAGGTGATGTCAAGACTGCCCGATGAAACCAAGGGCGACGTCGCCGTGCGGCTCTCGACGATTCAGCCGGTTGCCGACGAGATAACCAAGCAAATCGCCGACATACTGCAGACGCAGCTCATCCGCGAGGGCGCATCGGGAACGAACTCGCTGGGCGGGCCGGAAGCCGTCGCAAATCTGATCAATATTTCCGATCGCTCGACCGAGACCGCGATACTGGATTACCTGGACAGCCGCAGTCCCGAACTGGCGGCAACCGTGAGGCAGAAGATGTTCTCCTTTGAGGACATACCAAACCTTGACGACAGACACATCCAGCGCCTGATACGGGAGGCTGAACAGGAAGACATCCGGCTCAGCCTGAAGGGCGCTCCCGAGGAACTCAAGGACGCGTTTTTCCGCAATATGTCTGAAAGAGCGGCTCAAGCCCTCAAAGAGGAGCTTGAGATGATGGGGCCTGCGAAGCTCAAGGACGTGGAAGCGGCTCGCAAACGCGTGGTGGCGGTGGTCAGGCGGCTTCGAGATGCCGGTGAGATAACGTTCGGCACTGTGGACGAAGAGGAGCTGGTCGAGTGATCTCAGAACGGGGCCCGGAGGATGGTATGACGGAAACGGTGTCAAGAGAGGAGCTTGATGCTCTGCTTTCGGCGTATCGAGCTGCGAACGCCGGACAGCGGAAACCCTGGACCTCGAGAAAACAAAGCGCCGTTATGCCCTACAAGGTCAGGCAGTCCGGTGTGGTATCCGCGGAATGTCTGAAAATCCTTAAGCGGTTTCACCAAGACTACGCGACCGCCGTCTCCGAACTCCTCTCGAACATTATTCGGGTGCCGGTGTCGGTCAGTGCCGCGGGTATCGACCAGATGACCCGCAGGGAGTACCGTGAGTCGATGACGGGCCCGGTCATGCTCATGGAGATCGAAGCCCACCCGCTCGCCGACGAGATCCTGCTCGCGATAGACCCGTCTCTTGTAGGCTATTGGACGGACGTCATCTGTGGAGGCAGTGCCGAGGCGCCGTGTGAGCCGAGCCAATTGACACGGATAGACCTCGCGATGGCGGCAAGGGTCGCCGAGAACTGCTTGCAGAAGTACGCCGAACTCTGGCCGGGCAAGCAAGGGCTGCGCCTAGAGACCAGCAGAATCTGCACGAGCGACGAATACGTAAGCGGCGCTGCGCCTTCGGAAGCGGTTCTCTCCTGCACTCTTGAAGTGGTATCGGATCACTGCTCCGGACGAATGATTCTGTGTCTGCCGGCCGCGTCGGTCGAGACGAATCTTTCTGGGAGCGGGGCCCCGAAGTCAAAAGTCGAGCAGAATATCAACTTCACGGAGTTGCTGCGAGAAGCGCTCGGCGAGGTCGAGCTGGAATGCAGAGTGGTTCTCGGCCGGACCCAATTGCCGTTTTCCAAGACGCTCGGCCTGGACGTTGGCGACGTCATAAGAACGAACGTGCGCAGCGACGCGAACGCGGAAATTTGCGTTGGGGATATCTCGCTTTTTCCCTGCCGTCCGCGGGTCGTCGGCAGACGCCTGGCGGCCGTGGTCTGCGACGAGTCTACAGAGCCGGTTGATAAAGCCGTCCCGCTCGAGGAAGCCCCGAACCAACCTCGTCTGAAGGTTGCCTGAGCCGCGTACGTTCCTCTGTGTTCTCGCACCTGCTTAGAGAACTTGCCGCCTCAACGCGCGGCGTGTCCGCGCATGCGCTTCAAGGGCCTCCCTGTCTCCAGGGCGGCATCGACAGTCGGCGAGTGCGTATCGGCCGGTGGAGTCGGATGCGAGCGCAGGTTGCCTTGTGCCGTGGCCGGATTGCTGGCACGGCAATTGCTGTCGAAGGTTGCGTCGGATTCTGTATTACCACGCAGACTCGCCGGGAGGTGAGCCAGTTGGCCATGGATCTCTTCACCGACACCGCGTCGGTGGTGCTGGAAAAATGTCTTGACACCGCGGCGATGCGCCACAAGGTGATAGCGAACAACATCGCAAATGTCGAGACACCTGGGTTCAAGCGTTCGGAAGTGTTCTTCGAAGAGAGCCTGAGGCAGGTTCTCGAAAGCGTCGAGGGAGGATCGCTCAAGCGTCGGATTCGTGTGCTGGAGCCGACGGCCAACGTGGGCCTGACCTCATCTTGCAGGCCCAACGGCAACAATGTCTCCATCGATCGCGAGATGGCCGATCTGGCGAAGAACTCTCTGCGCTACGAGGCAGCGGTTCAGATCCTGAACCTCAAAAACTCTATGATACGCACAGTTCTGACCGAAGGCAGGCGCTAGGTATGGGTAATCTTTCCTCAATCGACATCAGCGCATCGGGCCTTTTTGCCCAGCGCGCTCGGCTGGATGCCATTGCGAGCAATATAGCGAACGCCACCACAACTCGCACTAGCGGCGGAGGCCCGTATCGGAGGCAGGTGGTTGTCCTGCGCGCGGATACGGATCCTGATACAACCGAACCACGCGGTGTGGTGGTGGACGCCGTAGTTCAGTCGTCGGACCCTCCAAAGATGATATACGAACCGTCACACCCGGACGCCGGGCCCGACGGCATGGTGGCGATGCCCAACGTGAACATCGTGGAAGAAATGGTGGATATGATCTCAGCCACCAGGGCCTATGAGGCCAACGTTCAGGCTATCGTCGCCGCAAGAGTCATGGCGGCAAAGGCCCTGGAGATAGGCCGGGCGTAAGGCCGCTAGGCGGAGGTCGCGCACGATGCGGATAGAATCGGTATCGATAACACCTTCATCCCCGGCTTCGGCTCACGGTGCGGAGCGCGCTGTCGGAGACTTCGGCAGGGCAGTCAAGACCGCGCTCTCTGAGGTCAACAAGCTCCAGTGCGAGGCGGACAAGCTGGCCACTGCACTCGCCGCAGGGGAAGACGTGGAAATCCATCAGGCGATGATAGCGATGCAAAAGGCAAGCACCGCGCTTCAGTTCACCGTGCAGGTGCGCAACAAGATAATTGAGGCATACCAGGAGATCATGCGGATGCAGGTATAGCATTCCGGATACGGATCTCGGTTGTGTTGGCGTCTTGCTGCAGGTGAGTGCGTCGATTTTGCGCGAATGCTGCGGGTTTTCGAGCTTCGGTCCCGCAGCCCGTTCGGAGAGTGATTGACGCCATTATCAGGCCATAGCGATAGGCGCGTTTTTGACGATTCTCCAGCTTAGCTGAGGGAGCGTCGAATCGCCGAAAACGTCGGGATTGGGTTCTTACGCAACAGCCTCCATTACGTTGGAGGACGCAGATGCCGAACTTGAATCGAGGGATACATAGTCGAAGATGAGCGTTTCCGACGGATCCGCGTTACTCAGGTCGATACAAGCTTTCTGGAACTCGCTTACTGGCACGCAGAGGTTCCTAACGGCGCTGTTTGTGGGTGGAAGCCTGGTTTTGCTGGCCGCAGTGTCCGTGTTTGCCACGCGGCCCAGAATGGCGGTGCTGTTCTCGGGACTCGCACCGGAAGACGCGGGCGCGATCGTGGCCAAGCTTCAGGAGAAAGGAGTCGCATACAAGCTGGACGGCGACGGCACGATCAAGGTGCCCGCAAAGAACGTTTACGACCTGCGACTACAGATGGCCACGGCAGGGCTTCCGCAGGGAGGAACCGTCGGGTTTGAGATATTCGATAAGAACAACTTCTCGATGACCGAGTTTACCCAGCAGCTTAATTATCAGCGCGCACTGCAGGGGGAACTCAGCCGAACCATCGCTCAGATCGACAAAGTAGAGGCGGCACGAGTGCACATCGTGCTGCCGAAGCCAAGCGTCTTTGAAACTGAGACCGCACATCCCTCCGCGTCGGTGGTCCTGAAGCTCAGGCCTGGAGGTGAGTTGCAGCCTGAGCAGGTAGGCGGCATAGTGCACCTGGTGGCTTCCGCAGTAGAGAAGATGAAGCCGGAGTACGTCACGGTGGTGGATACGCGCGGAACGGTTCTTTCGGAGGCCAGCGAAGACGGCTTTAGTGCAGGTGCCCGCCTTTCTACCTCGCAGCTTGAGCTCAAGCGTCGGTACGAGACGGCTATCGAGCGGGAGGTCCAGACCATGCTCGACCGTGTTGTTGGGCCGAACAAAGCCGTTGTCCGTGCGAACGTGAGACTCAACCTCGACCAGCGGGAAACGCACAGCGAGATAGTCCAGCCGCTGGCCGCCAACAAAGGCGCGCTTTCCAGCGAGGAGCGCACGGAAGAAACCTACGGCGGAACACAGCCTCCAGCACAGGCGTCAACCGGCGGCGGCAGGCTGGCGCAGATCAGGGTGCAGGAGGTTCCTGAAAAGAGTTACCACCGCCTGGAAACGGTGAACAAGTACGATCTTTCGAAGACCACCGAGCACGTAGTAAAGGCGCCGGGGACCGTTGAGCAGCTTTCAGTAGCGGTGATGCTGGACGGGGACCTTTCTTCCTACTCCGTGCCGGCCATCAAGAGCGCGGTCGAAGCGGTGGCGGGAATCGATGCCAACAGGGGAGACAGGGTCATTGTAGAGGCAGTGCCGTTTGACAAGACTGCTGCCAGAGCCGAGGAAAAGGAGTTCAAGGCCGCCGCAACCCGCGAGACTTTCATCTCAGTCGGCAAGGGCGTCGGGGCCGCAGCCATCCTCATGATCTTCCTGTTCTTCCTCAGGGGGATTGTGAAACAGATCAACTTCGCCCCGCCGACCTCGCCGCAACCCGAAGCCGCAGGCAGCCCGGCGCCTGAAACTGTATCAACTGCCCAGGTCGAGATTCCGCAGCCACCGGTAGAAGCCGTCGCACTTGCCGGATCGGACTCAACGGGGGTAAATCCGGAAGCTGTGGCACGGGTGGTGAGGGAATGGATATCGCGCGACTAGCAAGTCGACACAGTGGCGCCCAAGTCGCACGAGGGATCATTCGAGAGCGCGTCCGCGGCGCGCAGGGTGTATGAGGGCGGTTAGGATACTGCCAGACAGAGGTGATTGGAAGTGCTTACGACAGTGGCTGACCAGCTAAGCGGTGTGGAGAAGGCGTCGATCCTGCTGAAGTCACTGGACAGCGGGACCGCCGCCGTGGTGTTCAAAATGCTCACTGAGGCCGAGGTCGAACGACTGGCCGCCGAGATGGTGCGACCGCAAAGCTTCAGCCAGGAGACGATAGACGCGGTTACGGCGGAATTCGAGCGACTACACCGCAGCCTGCGATAAAGGAGCTGGCCATTGGGTGATCTCATAAAAAACGGCGAGGCGCGTAAGCTGGACAGGTGGCAGGCTTGCGCACTGGAGCGCTACACGGAGGAAGCTCCTCGCCGCAAGCGGTGCCTGTCGCCCGCGGAGATAGCACGGGAATCGGCAGCGAGAGCTGCCAAGGAAGCCGAGGCCATACTGGCTGCGGCCACAGAACAGGCGAAGGTCATCAAGAACAATGCCTATGAAGAGGGGCGGGCCGCAGCTCTCGCCGAGCTCGACGCTGCCCAGCGCGAGGCACGCGCCAGAGTTGAGGAACTTGAGACGGAAGTTCGCAGACAGATGCACGAGTTCTGGGAAGCTCTGAAACCCGAATTGCTCAAGCTCTCAACGACGATCGCCTCGAAAATAGTGCGTAGAGAGGTTCAGGAGAACGAGGATTTTGTGATTCGCACCGTGGAGGCCGGTCTGCGGCAGCTCAGAGACAAGCACGAACTCAAGATTCGTGTCCACCCCGACGACTACGACCTGGCGCGGGCACGAAAATCAGAGTTGACGCAAGCTTTCGACGACGCCCGCACACTGGACTTCGTGGCGGATCGGCGGGTGGACAAAGGGGGCTGCATTATCGAGTCCGTCGATGGGAATCTCGACGCCAGGATAAGCACTCAACTGGAGGGCGTCGAGGCGGCCCTGTTGGAGGCTGAGGAGAACGGTGGAGAGAGTTCTGCGGCCTGATCTGAGCCGGTACCGGGACGCCATCGCCAGGCTCAATACAGTCAGGTTGACCGGTAAGGTTTCTCAGGTTGTCGGGCTTGTCATAGAATCGCGAGGGCCTTGGGCCAGAATCGGCGAGATATGCATGGTTTATTACCGCCGCGACGCCGAACCTATACCGGCCGAGGTCGTGGGGTTCAGGGACAGCACGGTGCTGTTGATGCCTCTGGGCGAGTTGGGAGAAATCGGGCCCGGGAGCGACGTTGTCCCCACGGGGTCTTCACTTCGCATACGCGTAGGGCCGGGTCTGACCGGCAGGATCCTGGACGGGTTGGGACGGCCGATTGACGGCCTCGGTGAAATCGACGCCGAGGCAGAGGTGCTAGCGAACCGGGAGGCCCCGAAACCGATGCAGAGGGTGCGGATCAGTGAGCCTTTGCCGTTTGGAGTCAGGGCGATCGATGCGGTGCTCACCTGTGGCAAGGGACAGCGGATCGGCATATTCGCCGGGAGCGGGGTGGGCAAGAGCACGCTTCTCGGGATGGTGGCGAGGAACTCCGACGCCGACGTGAATGTGATAGCTCTCATAGGAGAGCGCGGGCGGGAAGTTCGCGATTTCATCGAGAAAGACCTGGGCGAACAGGGGCTGAGGCGCTCGGTGGTCGTGGTGGCAACTTCGGACAAGGTCGCTATGATACGACTGCGCGCGGCAATGGTCGCTACCGCCATAGCCGAATACTTCCGCGATCGGGGCCTGCACGTGATGCTGATGATGGATTCAGTGACGCGCGTGGCGTGGGCGCAGCGAGAGATCGGCCTTGCCGTAGGCGAGCCTCCGACAACCCGGGGCTACACCCCGTCCGTTTTTGCAATGCTGCCGAAACTGCTGGAGCGCTCCGGTATGTCCGAACGGGGTTCCATAACCGGACTGTACACGGTGCTGGTCGAGGGCGACGATATGAACGAGCCCGTCGCTGACGCGGTCCGAAGCACGCTGG
>JBMFPI010000175.1:0-7467 GCA_049969195.1 Armatimonadota bacterium | reverse complement strand
TCCACGCACTCAGCAATGGAGACAGTATGAACCAGCAGCAAACACCTCGCAAGGTGCGGATGGTTTGACGGTTACCGAAAGGGACAGTTTAGTTCTGCGAGAATCAGGTCATGCTGAACCTGTTGCAGCACCCAGGTGCCGAATGCATCCTGAATCGAGTTCGGCATGCCGTGATCCCGGGCATCTGCGCGCGCAATACTGAATTGATATCTGGATTTTACCTGGCTATTTGAACGCCGCAAATTGTGCTATAATACTACTTATAACAGGGAGGTGGCCACTCCGGTGATTCCGAGACGGGCGCGAGTTCGATGCTCTCTTTCGAAAGGAGCGCGCACCGGGATTTAGATGACCTAACGGGGGGTAATGTTGTAGCAATGCACAGAGGGGAAACACAAAGAGGATTCACACTGATAGAATTGCTGGTCGTGATTGCCATAATCGCGATCCTGGCTGCGATACTGTTTCCGGTGTTTGTGAACGCCAGGGCGGCGGCGATGACCACGCAGTGCGGGAGTCACGGAAGGCAGCTTGGGCTAGCGATGATGATGTATCTGGACGACAACAACGGCCGCTTCCCGAGCCTGGCCAAGAACGGTGACATCACGGACGCTGAGAGAGCCTACCTGAGCCAGTTTACCTGGACCTACGACTGGCCCGGGGGCATCAAGAACTGGAGCGCGGCCACTGTCGGTGGAGCGTTCCGATACATCTACCTGAAGAAGTACGTGAAGAACCAAACCATCTGGGCTTGTCCGAGCCCGAACGGACTTTACGCGCTGAAGTTTGCCTACGGCTACCGCAACAGCTGGACGTTCTTGACGCGGCAGTTTATGTACAACCCCGATCTCGCGACGTATCCGGATACGGCGTTTACCACCGAAACGCGAATGGGAGATCCGGTGAACGGCATAGGTCGCACCCTTGCCGAGGTGCAGGGACTTGACAAGAGCGTGTGGCACGTGAACAAGCCGCCGTCCAAGAAGATATTCGCGTTCTGTTATGCGCTCGGGCCGGACGTAGCCAGCCGGACCGAAACCTATGCGGGAAGCGGCGTAATGGAGCCGCCTTTGTACCCGCACCAGGACGGCACGATCTACGTCTACTGCGACGGCCACGCCAAACATGCCGTCACAGGTTGCGGCTGGGCTCCTGTCGGGTATACCTCCGCCCACATCGACAGGCCCCACCATTAACGAGATTGTTCCGATAGAACTTGAACCCGGCGTTTTTGGCGATTCGACGCTCCTAAACTAGACGGGAGAATCGCCGAAAACGCGTTCATTGCAACAGCCTGCATTAGCGCCTGTAGGTTCCGCGCGATTCCCGGGACAGCAGGCGGTTCAGCTCGCGGCGGCGAGTGCGGCCGCGAGCGTCAGGGTGCCTGCGTAGAGAGCCTTTCCGACTATTGCGCCCTCGACGCCAAGAGGTTCGAGTTCCTTGAGCGACCTGATATCCTCAACGCTGCTCACGCCCCCGGACGCAATAACTGGGATATCGACCGACTCGGCCATGCGCCTGACTGCCGGCACGTTCGCGCCCTGAAGCATGCCGTCGCGAGAGATGTCGGTGTAGATAATTCTTTTCGCGCCTATTTCTTGCATCCGGCGTGCGAACTCGACTGCGTCGTCGGCGGTTGTTTCTTCCCAGCCTTTAACCGCCACACGCCCGTCTCGCGCGTCGACTCCGAGCACAGCCCGCTCCCCGAGCGTGCGAAATATGATCTCTGCCGCGGCTGCGTTTAAGGCCGCAGACGTGCCGATGATTACCCGGTCTACGCCGATCTCCAGCACCGCTCTGGCAGTCTCAAGCGTCCTGATTCCGCCGCCCAGCTGAACGGGGATATCCACTGCCTGGACTATTCTTCTGACCGCGTCCATCTCCTGGGGCTCACCCAATTTCGACCCCTTCAGGTCCACCAGATGAAGCCGCGTCGCCCCCTGCTCGGCCCACCGCCTCGCTACCTCCACCGGGTCGTCCGAGAAGACGGTTACGCGGTCGAACCTGCCCTGCAGAAGCCGCACGCACTTGCCGTCCATTATGTCGATAGCCGGTATGATCTCCACGCATTCAGTATAGCACACGCTGGCTGTACCGGCCCGATGGGGTTGCGGGTTGTATCAGTTCAGTCTTGCAGGCGCAAACGCCCGGGACTCTGTCTTCCTGAACTCGATTCAGGATCCATCCCTTCGGCGCCTGGATGCTGAAACAGGCTCAGTACGGCCCGATTCCCGCGGAACTGAACCCGCTCCTGAGCAAGAGGCTGTTTCGATAAGCACGTTTTCAGCGATTGTCCCGGTTAGTCGAGGAGCGTCAAATCGCCCAAAACGGTGGGTTCGCACTCTTTCGCAACTGCCTCAGCAATGGAGCTCTTTACATTTGTTCAAGGACCCACTACAATAAGTGCTGGACAATCCATACGAGGCGCAGGGGGAAGAGTAGGCGGCGGACGCCCACAGAGAGGAAGCGGTCGGTGAAAAGCTTCCGGAAGGTCACCGTTTCGAACGTCGCCCCTCAGCCGCGGGAGGAAAGGCCGGGCAATGCGGGCTGTGATTACGAAGGCCCGCTGAACGGCTGAGTAGAACCCGCCGGGTTAGCCCGTTACAGCCGAATGAGCTCCGCTCGGTCCGAGCGGGGGAAGCAAGGTGGTACCACGAAGCGGCACAGGCCCCTGTCGTCCTTGAGATAGGTCGGCAGGGGCTTCGTTATGAGGATGCCGGGTCCGGAAAGCCGGATCTTGCGGGTACTTCGTCGTTCGGTTGCGCCATAGACTTTACTCGAACGCGGGAGGGCCGCCATCAGCCTGTTGCGATAGGCGCCTTTTCGGCGATTCGACGCTCCCCAACCTAAGGGGAGAACCGCCGAAAAAGCCCGGTGTGCCTTCTATCGCAAGGGGCTCGGGGAAAGCCGATCATAGGCCTATGGAAGTCGAGACACTCAGCTACGAAGAAGCGAAGTCATGGTTCTGGATAAGGACCTGGCTATGGTTTCTGGTGTGTGCGATAGTGTCGGTCATGACGTTTTTCGCGTACGGAGGGCAATGGCTGAAGACATTCCCGGCTAGGTTCTGGGTTTCGTTAATCTGCGGCATCGGCGCCGTGCTCATGGGGCTGGGAGCCGCCGCGATCTCGCTGCAGTTCGTCTGGCAGCGTTCGGGCTGGCGGTTCGGGTTCGCACTCAACGGACCGGCGTGCGCCGCGATGTCGGCGCTGATGGCTTTCCTGTGCTGCGGGTTCATCCTGAGCTTCATGCAGAACGACCCGAATCACCTTCCTCCGCCGGCGATGATTCAAACTACATACTCGCTCATGCAATTCGGGACTGCCTCCGCCGGCCTCTGGGGGTTTGTTTTTGGGAGCTGGTTTGCGCTTAGACGGGACAAGTACTTCGTCGAGCCTATCTGAGCCGCCGCGGCGGACATCGGGGGTAACATAGTGTCTGACACAACATCACTGCCAAGCGTTTACGATCCCACGAAAGTGGAGCAGAAGTGGTATTCATTCTGGATGGAGAAGCGGTACTTCCACGCCGAGGTAGATTATTCTCGTCCGAAGTATTGCATCACCATCCCGCCTCCTAACGTAACAGGGTCGCTGCACATCGGCCACGCGCTTTGTTATACAATCCAGGACGTGTTGACTCGTTGGAAGCGAATGCAGGGGTTCAACACGCTCTGCCTGCCCGGCACGGACCATGCCGGCATCGCTACGCAGAACAAGGTCGAGCAACAGATCGCTGAAGAAGGCCTCACACGCCACGACCTGGGCCGCGAGGAGTTTCTCAAACGCGTCTGGGCGTGGCGGGAGAAATACGGCGGGGAAATCCTCAACCAGTTCAGACGGATGGGGTTCTCGTTCGACTGGGAGCGGGAACGATTCACGATGGACGAGGGCTACGTGGACGCCGTCCTGGAGTCTTTCGTGCGTCTGTTCAACAAAGGCTACATCTATCGAGGAGCGCGCGTGATCAACTGGTGTCCACGCTGTCACACGGCCATCTCGGACATCGAGGTCGAATATGTCGAGCAGCGCAGCCATCTGTGGCACGTGCGCTACCCTTATGAAGACGGACCGGGTTACATCGTCGTCGCTACTACGCGGCCCGAGACTATGCTGGGCGATACCGCGGTGACTGTCAACCCGAATGACGCGCGTTACCGGGAGGTTGTGGGCAGAAGAGTCAGGCTTCCGCTGACCGACCGGGTAATTCCCGTGATCGCGGATGATTTCGTCGATCCCGAGTTCGGCACCGGCGCAGTCAAGGCCACTCCAGCACACGACCCGGACGACTTCGAGATCGGTCTGCGGCACAATCTGCCTCAGATCGTGGTTATCGGCCCGGACGGGAAGATGACAAAGGAAGCTGGGCCGCGCTACGAAGGGCTTGATCGGTTCGAAGCACGCGCTCGAGTTCTGGAAGACCTCAAGGCCCAGGACCTCATCGAAAGAATCGAGGACTATACTCACTCGGTCGGCACGTGCGCTCGCTGCGACACGGTGATCGAGCCGCTCCTTTCCGAGCAGTGGTTCTGCCGGATGAAGGAGCTTGCGAAACCTGCAATAGACGTCGTCAAGCAGAAAAAGGTGAGGTTTTTCCCCGAGCGCTACGCCCGCACCTACACCGAGTGGCTGGAAAACGTGCGCGATTGGTGCATCAGCCGACAACTCTGGTGGGGCCATCGGATTCCGGTGTGGAAATGCGCAGATTGCGGGGAGTATACGGCCGCAAAGACCGAAGTCGAAGCCTGCAGCCGCTGCGGCAGCAGCAATGTAGCCCAGGAGGAAGACGTACTCGACACCTGGTTTTCCTCGGCCCTGTGGCCTTTCGCCACGCTCGGCTGGCCGAACAAGACCCCGGAACTCGAATACTTCTACCCGACGGACGTGCTCGTCACAGCCCGCGACATCATCTACCTTTGGGTTGCTCGAATGGTCTTTTCGAGCCTTGAGTATCTCAACGAGATCCCTTTTCGCGACGTATACATCTACGCTACGGTGCTTAACGAAGAAGGCAAGCGGATGTCGAAATCGCTTGGCACGGGCGTGGACCCTCTGGACGCGATCGACCGGTTCGGCGCGGATGCCTTGCGGTTTGCCCTAATCCAGCAGACGGGCAAGAACCAGGATATCAGATTCTCCGACAGGCGCGTCGAACTTGCGCGCAATTTTGCAAACAAGATATGGAACGCCTCCCGGTTCGTGATTATGAACCTGGAGGGCTATACCCCATCCGACCAGGGCATCGAGACCGCAGGCGAACCGGCGAGACTTGAGGACCGTTGGATACTAAGCCGACTCAACCGGGTCGCCGAAGGCGTTAATGCGGGCTTCGGAAACTACGACATGGACGATGCCGCGCGCGCCCTCTATGACTTTATATGGGGTGAGTTCTGCGACTGGTACGTCGAGCTGGCCAAGCCTCGGCTTCGGGGCGAGCCGGAACAGCGCGCACAGGTGCAGAGCGTGTTGTATCACGTGCTCGAGACGACGGTTCGCCTCTTACACCCGATCATGCCGTTTATCACCGAGGAGATCTGGCAAGCCTTGCCCCACACGGGCGAGAGCATAATGGTCGCGCCGTTCCCCGCCCCTGATAGTTCGCGAATCGATGAGGAGGTGGAACGGCGGATGAGTGTCTTGATCGAGGGTGCGCGCGTGCAGAGGGATCTCAAAGCCTCTGTCGGCATTCCTCTGCGGACTAGAACCGAAGCAAGGCTTCACGCTGTGCCGGGCCGAGCCATTACCGATGAAGAGATAAACCTTCTTGAGCAAGCCGCGGGCACGACAATCTCGTTGGTCGAAGCCCCGCCGTCGGATGCGGATAGTTACCTGGCGGGGACCGCAACGGACCTGGGTACTTTCTATCTCACAGCGCCGAAGATAGACCGCCAGAAAGAACTTGCTCGAATCGATTCGGAGCTCGAGTCTGTGGAGCGCGACCTTGCCAGATCCGAGGCCAAGCTCGCCAACGAACAGTTCCTGACGCGCGCGCCCGCGGAGATCGTCGAAAAAGAGCGCCGCATAGTATCTGAGCTCCGGGCTAAAGCCGCAAAGCTGCAGGAGCAGCGGTCAGCGCTAGCACGTCAGTGACACACTCCCGCTCGCACCGGTCCGCAACGGGTTGCGAGTATCTGACAGCGGTGATCGCTACCGCTTCCGCCCGAAACTCGGCCCGCGAAGCGTGAGTCGATCGAAAACAAGAGCCCGAGCGTTTCGGCGAGTAGGCCGGTCGATGGGCTACTAGGCCACCACCAGCCAACACGCTCAGCATAACATAGCAAGCTCGGTTTTCCGGGAACGGCAACCTGCGCACCAGGCTGTCGCGATAGGCGCGTTTTCGGGGAAGCGACGGACCTTAATCGAGCGGGAGAACCACGGAAACGCCGCGCTTGTGTTCTGCGGGAATGGTTTCATACTGTACGCAGTTGAAACGCGTGTTGGGGGAATGTAAACTGTGGTGACTGGAGGAGAGGCGTTCTTGGACAGACCTCGACGGGAACCCCGGATAGGCCTGATGTGGATCGTCGCAATGGTTTTGCTGGCGGTTCTGCTCGTGGTGGGGGTTATCCTTTACTTTGGCATGAGCGCTCCTTTGCACGGGGGCGCGGGCCCGCTGCGCGGGCCCGCGACGGAGCGCCTGTGCAGCGCGCGTGGCGTTGATTTAGACTGTTTCGGCGGGGGCGTTTTCCGGGATTCTGCGGGTAGGTTGAGGAACCCCGAATCTTCGAGAACGCCGGGTTTGCGCTCTATCGCAACAACGTCGAGTTAGTTGGGGCCCGCTTCAGCTCTAGGGAGAAATACGTCACGCTGGCCCTGTTTCAGCATCGAGGCGGCGAAAGGATGGATCCTGAATCGAGTTCAGGATGACGGGGTTTGGTGCGTTTTCGCCTGCGAGACTGAACCTGTGCTGCATTGGGAACGAAGCGGATGGCGGATTCGGCGGTGGGTATAATTTGACAGGAGAGGCTCGTTTGCCTCAGCAAGTCGGAAGTGGTCTAGACTTCTCGTATGCCCTGTTTCGAGGACCCTCGGGACGGGGCTTTTCAGCGTAGGAAGGCGGATGGTAATGCAGGCTGTTGCGATAGGCGCGTATGCGGCTTTTCCCCGCTTACTCGAGGAGCATCGAATCGCCGAAAACGATCGGTTTGCATTCTATTGCAGTAGCCTCGGGGTAATGCGTTTTGGAGGAGAAAGCAGTCAGTGGTAAGGCGGCACATCAGGGGGATGAGCAGTCAATGAGCAAAGTGTATTTCGCTTCCGCGAAGATGAGCGCGTTAAGGGCGGACGCAAGCCTGCCAGCGAAGTTCAAGCGAATGCTGGCCAACTTCCCGCTCAAGGGGATGTTTGACGGAAAGACCGTCGCGATCAAGATGCACTTGGGCGCGAATATCGTAACCGTCAAACCATCCGCACCTTGCGAGGTGTTTGCTGCTGGTTCATACTGTCTCCATTGCTGAGTGCGTGGAGG
>JBMFPI010000174.1:0-7591 GCA_049969195.1 Armatimonadota bacterium | reverse complement strand
AATCGACCGCCGCCGCAAGATACGGAAAGTCATAAGGGATGCAACCGCCCCAGCGGAAGTTCGGGTTGCCCGCCTCAGACATGCGGAAGCTCACCAGATGGTTGGGATCAATCGTGCGCACCAGCCTGCGGGCCTCCGCGTACTTCTTATACAGCAGGGTGTCCAGAAACCGGCGGTATGCGGCAACCATAACCCGCCACTCGCCGTCGGCGTCGATCTGGTGCGGTAGCGGGTTTGTGATCCTGCCAGATTCGTCGCGCGGAGTCTTGAAGCCCCAATCGTTCTCGGCGTTCTCGACGCTGCCGTAGCGCTCGACGATCCACGACTCCCACTCCCGGTCCCATTTTTTGCGGTCCTCGTGCCCGCCAAACATGGGCTCCCAGGCCAGATCGTAGGCGAAGACCGTATCGTTGTCCCAGAGCTTGTAGTATTCGATGATCTTCCGGATTTCGGGCCAGAGGAACTCCATCGGGGTTCCAGGACGCAGCGACAGGTTGGCCTTCAGGCCGAGTTTGTCGAGCCGCCTCAGGATGTCCAGCAGGTTCTGCGCTTCGGTCGAGTCGGAGTATATGAAGATGCTTACGGAGTTGAACCCGATGTCCTTGATGTGCTCAAGGTCGCGCTGGATGACCTCCGGGTCGTAAGATCTGGCTCCCAGCCAGCGCTCGAAGTACTCGCCGTCCTCGGCTCCGATGCCGGACGAGGGCATATAGTTGACGCCGTGCGGGCGCCATCGCTTGCCGTCGAGCCGGAACTCGCCGTCTGCGACGGTGACAAACCGGCGCTGCTCGTTCGGCTGCCAGAGGTGAATCTCGTGAACGACGCGATCAATGACCTTGCGGTCCCGAACAAGCTCTGCTGTGACGCTGAGGCCGTCGCTGCTCCAGTTGATGCGGGCGACGTCGCTGACAGAGCGCGTCTCGCCTGGCCCGAGAGCGATCTTCCAGGCGTGAGCCACAACAGTAGGACGCCCGCCGCGCGAAACGACTACACTCGCTTTCAAATCAACGCCCGCGCCGCCGAGGTTGGCCGCGCGCACGCCGAGCCTGACTTCCTGCCCGACGAAGTAGGTGTAAAACTGCGCGCCGCCGTCGACAAGAAAGACCGGGTCGCGCATTCGCCGCGCGATCTGGCCGATCAACTTGAGCACTGCAGGTGACGCGTACCATTCCGTGTCGCCAACGCCGAAAGACGCCCAGACGCCGCCTTTGTACGGGCCGTCCGCGTGGATCGTGAGGGCAGCCGGCACACCGCGCCATTCGCCTGCTGCGGATCTCGCCTCCACAAGCGGAATCCACCGCCAGGCACGGCCTTTGTCGAATCCGCCCCCAGTAGGCCGAGGCTGGACTGAGCGTATCACCTTCGGCAGAGGTAGGTCCGCAGCATCGACGATCGCCTGGTCCGAGCGAACACGCAGGGCCGCGACATCCCGGCAGTCGAACAGCTTATAACCCGGCGAAAGTGTGTCAAGTCTTGGCGTTTCCGACGCGCCCAGGATCTCTCCCAGCTCGGCAGTGATCTTCGCGGTCCCAATCGGACCGATCCAGTACTCGTGCGGCCCTTCGCCGACTGAGGCGGTGTGCGTGAACGCCAGGCCAACTGATATCCTGGCGGCATTCTCGGGCTTGAACCGGTCACCCGAAAAACCGCGCGACGGGTTCGATTGCCAGAACCGAAAATCGCCGGGCGCGAGCATGTATTGTCTCCACTCCGTTGTGAGCGGGACCACAGCTATCCAGCGCGAGCCGTCGTTTTCTATCCATTCGATCGCAAGCTGTCCGGTATTGGGCCCGCCCTTTGCAGAGAACACCGTAAGCGTGTCGCCAACGGCAAACGGCTTCGGCCCGGCTTCATGATGCAAGGTGTCCCAGCCGGTGAGCTTCGGTATGGATACGTGCAAGGAGCACAAGCCGGGCCCTGGGCCTGCGTCCTCGGTCCGCCATGTGGACTCGATCGAGACGTCGTTACTGGAACGTTGCCAGTCGGAGATTCCGGTTGAGGCGAAGTCGAAGATAACGTGCGCCGGCAGAGCGGCTGCCGTCTCGCGCTGGTATTCGTCGCGGGTAAGCCACCTACCATCATGTTCCATCAGCGCCCGCTGCCACATCGGCGTGTTCAAGGCGATGATGTCCCCACCGCCTTTCAGGTAGCCCTCAAGCACCGGCATGCTCCTGACCGGCAGGGCGCCGGCATCAGGCAGCACGAGCAAGTCGAACCGACTCGGAGACAGCGCGGACGCGTCGCAGAGAGCGCGGAAATCGATGCGCGTTACGGAGTACCCCGCCCGGCCGATCTCGGCCGACAGTGCCTCGACCAAGTTGGCGTTTTCACCCGCCAACCTCGTGCGCAAAACTGCAGCCGAACCGATACGGGCCTGAACCGAGGCGGCAGCAATAAAAAGCAGAAGCACAGGGACTAGGAATCTTTGAAGGTCAGAGACCATGGGCCGATACCCTCCGTTTCGACAGAACAATGAAACCGGATTCCGCCCGGGATGTCAAGCGCAGGCGGATGCAGGGTCACTCATTCTGGATTGTGTGGAAACGACTCGGCTATGCGTCTTTCTCTCCCCCGACGGGAGAGGGCTGGGGTGAGGGTGATAAGCCGCCTTCTGCATCCTGCGGGAACGCCCGCCGTGCAGGCTTGCCCGGTTCGTACGCCAGAGCCGTTCCCGCAGCATATGGAACCCGTGCGTTTTGGCGATTCGACGATGCTGAGCTAAGCGGGAGAAGCGCCGAAAACGCGCCCACTGCGGTAGACTAGTGATCCATCGCGGCTTGACGGATGCGCCCGGTGCTCGTAGCATGCAATCGGAATGCCGACCGTTGCCTTCTACACCCTTGGCTGCAAGGTCAACCAGTACGAGACCGAGAAGATTCGCCAGGCTCTTGAACTTGCGGGCTTCGAGACGGTGTCGTTCGGCTCCCGGGCGGACGCTTACGTCATCAACACGTGTACCGTGACCGCGGTGGCGGACTCGAAGTCGCGTGCGGCTCTGCGCAGGGCCATTCGACTCAACCCCGAGGCGTACGTTGTGGTCACGGGCTGCTATGCCGAGCTTGAACCGGATCGCGTGCAGGGGGTTGAGGGTGTGGACCTGGTCGTTCCTAACGACCAGAAGAGCACAATCCCGGAACGGATTGTCGCGCGTTTTTCTTTGGAGCTGGGGGGCGAGAGACAGTTTCAAAGCATTCCCGATGCCATGCGAGTCCTTCCCCGTCTGCGAACCAGGGCCGTTGTGAAGGTCCAGGACGGATGCGATCAGTTCTGCTCCTATTGCATAGTGCCACATGCGAGGCCCGGAAAGCGCTCCAGGCCGGTTGAGGACATTGTTTCGGAGATCGAGGCGCTGGCGCAATTCGGCTACAAGGAAGTGGTATTGACCGGGATTCGCCTGGGCGCATATTCCGACAGTTCGCTCGGTCTGCCCGAGCTGGTGCTCAGGGCTGCCGCGGTAGAGGGCATCGCGCGAGTGAGGCTGAGCTCGGTGGAGCCGTGGGAGGTGGATGAGGCACTGATTGATGTGCTCTGCCACCCGAAAGTCTGCAGACATCTGCACATCCCGCTGCAGAGCGGGGACGACGATGTGCTGAAGCGCATGAACCGCCCTTATACGGCGAAGCAGTACCTGGACCTTCTTGGACGCATTCGGAAGAGGGTGCCGGGAATCGGGATCACCACGGACGTGATTGCGGGGTTCCCGGGCGAGACCGAGCGCGCGTTCGAGAACACCTGCGCCCTGGTTGAAGCAGCCGAGTTCTCTAGACTTCATGTTTTCCGCTACTCGCCTCGCGCTCGCACCGCTGCAGCCGCGATACCCGAGCAAATTGACTCGGCCACGAAGAAGGCTCGTGCGGATAAACTGGCCGAAATGGGAAAAACAGCCGTGCGGCGATTTGCGCAATCGTTTGTAGGCCAGACGCTGGAGGTGCTGGTCGAGGGGCGGTCGGTTCGACGCCGGGAGCCGGCACCTGATGGAAGCCTGATTCTCTCGGGCTTTGCCGATAATTATACCGCTGTTCGGTTTGCTGGGGACGCGTCCCTTGTGGGGAGGATCGTGCCCGTCAAGATCACCGAAGTAGATGAGGCCGGGAGGGCGCTGGGCGAGGTAATGCGCTGCGAGAGTTCGAACCGCAGCCGCAGCGGAGCTCGCGGGCTTGCGTGCCCGGGGTAGATCGTCAGAGACGAAAGGAGATTGAGAGGTTGTCTGAGTGTGTATTCTGCAGGATCGCCAACAAAGAGATCGGCCAGCTTGTTTACGAGGACGAGTCGGTAGTCGCGTTCGACGATTTGCATCCGCAGGCGCCGGTCCACGTGCTGATCGTGCCGAAGAAGCACATCGCGCGAATATCGGAGGCAAACGACGACGAAGACGCGAGACTTATGGGCCGTATGATTATTGTGGCGAACAAGATCGCCTCGGAGCGCGGCATCGCCGAAGGCGGCTACCGGATCGTGGCGAACTGCAACCAGAACGCCGGCCAATCCGTGTGGCATGTGCACTTCCACCTGCTCGGCGGGCGTAAGATGCACTGGCCGCCGGGGTAGAGGGGACGGCAAACGTCCCCGCTCGCCGGGAAATGGCTGGGTGTGAGTGGCGGAGGTTGTCGCGCCCGCAGGATACGGGCGGAGTTAATCACCATCACCCCGACCCTTTCCCGTCGAGGGAGAGGGAGTTTCTACTCCCGATTGGGCCGTCCCGAGGGAACAGGGAGTCTCTTTTTCTGGATGGGCCGGGGAATTCTAGCCCGGGCCGGGGTCTCAGGCTTTTGCCGTAGACGCGCTTTCGGCGATTATGCCGCTTGGATTAGGAGCCTCGAATCGCCGAAGGCGCCTGGTTTGCTGTATCGCAACAGCCTCGCAGGACAGGCTTTCCCTGCGGGCGAACACATGCGACATGAGACCGCTCGTACTCCTATTGATTATGGCGGCAGCACCCGCGCTTGTGGAGGAACCCCCGATGACGGGTAAGCCCGGCCAGATTCCGCGCGCCGCTCGCAATGACACAGACTCGTCCGCCAGCCCGGGGTCCCGCCCTTACGAGATGGAATGGCGCACGGAAGATCGCGTCCCTGTGTTCGGGTTCGAGGACCTGACTGGGTGGACCGTCGAGTGCCTGGGGGGCGCCGATGCTGAGCTTGTCCGCACCCGCGAGCAGCAGATGTGGGGCGAGTACGTGGGCAAGCTTACCTACACAGGCACGTCCGGCGACAGCAAGGTGATCCTGCGTCCGCCCGCCCCGATAGCCATCACGGGCGAGTTCGACTGCGTCAGCGCGTGGATCTACGGCAATGTCTGGGAGTGGGCCCCCGAGCCGGGGACTCCGATGGTGGACATCGTCATCCTGCTTCTTGACCCGTCCGGCGGTGAGCACTCCGTCTACCTGACGCGCGTGCGGTGGAAGGAGTGGTGGCTGGCGCACAAGAAACTCTCGGCCGCCAGACGCGACTGGACGTTTTCCGGGATTGAGGTTAGGGGGCTTTCGAACCCGGAGCCCCGCTCGATTTTCTTCGATTCGATCTACTTCTACAAGGAAGTCCTCAAGCCGCTTGCATTCCAGCCGCGTCCCGCGCGGAACCTCAAACTCCCGGAAGGCCAGAGCCCCGGGCTCAACACCGGCCCTGGGAGGCTTTGCTTTCCGACAAGAGAAGACACCATCCTGCCCAGCAATTTCGAGAAGAGCTTCAGCAACGCCGCGATCAGTCCATCGCCGGGGCGCTACGAGTTCCGCTACGAGGGCAAGGATTGCAGCGTGTCCTACGTTTATGAGCCGCGCAGCGGCGGTCTCGACGAGGTCAGCGCGTATGTCAACGGGCGGAAAGTGTGTCTGCCGCTGGTAGGAGGCGGAATCGAGTTCGGCGACGGCGTGTTTCGAGAAGGCAAGCTGGAGTCCGCCTCGCTGGAGGACGGGGTTCTGACGGCACGGTTTGGTTTCGGAGGCTCTGAGGCGGTCTATCGTTTCCGCATCCGGCAGAAATCGCTTCTGATGGACTTCGAGTGTCGCGGAGGAGAGGCGACCGGCCTGGCGCTTGGTGAGTTCAGGGAGGTGGAGAACCCCAGGCTGGTGCGTGTTCCATACATCACGCTGGGCGCAGGGCAGGATCCGCGGGTGTTGTGCTGGGCGCCGCCGCCGAGCGGCGCTATGGGGCGAGATGAGGCCGCGGAGGGCGCTTTGTTCGCCTCGGTGTGGATCGATTGGTATCGGTCGAACGGCTCGCTGCCGTGGTCCCAAGAATGGGCGCAGGAGAACTTCGCGAAGATCAACGGCGGGGTCCGTTATTTTCCCAGGACCGACGGGAGGCGCAACGACCTCTTCGAACGCGTCTTCCTGACCATCTCGCCCACGTTCGAGGAAACCCTGCCGACGATCGCGAACCCGCCGACCCCGCACGGCAAGCTCGCGGGGGAACGGCTCTGGCAGGAGAGCTGGGGGCCGGACGATTACGCAAAGCAGCACGCGCGCTCTAGGATGCTCCGCTCCTATGGTATCGAGAAGCTAACCCAGTGCAACCACGAGATTACCTGGCGCGACGGCGGCGAGAGCTTTACCCTTCGAACCAGCGCCGCTCCAGGCAAGGGCGGCGATCAGGCGCTAAAGGATTATGTCGCGAAGCAGAAGTCGCTAGGCTGGCTCTCGGGACTATATACCAACTATTGCGACCTCGCCCCTGTGAACGAATACTGGCACGAAGACCACGTTCAGCGCACCCCCGAAGGTGAGCTGAGGCCTGCCTGGCCTCGATGCTACGCGCTCAAGCATTCGCGGGCGGTCGAGTTCGATGCGAAACTGGCGCCGATCATCAAGTCCAAATTCGGCTCGAACGCGGCCTACACTGATGTTCACACCGCCGCTTCTCCGTGGGGGTACACCGACTACGACGCCCGCGTGCCCGGAGCCGGCACGTTCGCGGCCACGTTCTACGCCTACGGTGAACTCCTTCTTAACGACCAGAAAGTCTACGGGCCGACCTGGTCGGAGGGAACTTTCCAGTGGCTCTACGCCGGGCTGGCAACCGGAAACTACGGTCTGTGCTATGGCTCCGCCGATCTGTCGAAGGAGCCGCTTAACGTCGCTTTCGACCTGCTGAAAATCCACCCGCTGGAGCTCGACATCGGTATGCCCTGGACCAGCGGATTCCTGAAGGACCCGGGGTGGGACAAACCCGAGAACATCGATTCCTCGATTGACCACTTCCTCGCGGCGACCATAGCCTACGGACACATCGGCTGGCTTGTCGAAGAAGCCTACGGCATACAGCGCACCTGCCGTTCGTATTACATGCTCCAGCAGCTTCAGAAGCGATACGCGCTCCGGAAGCCCGTCAGGATTGAGTATGCCGACTCGCAAGGGCGACTCGTGGGCGTGTCCGAGGCCATCGCGACAGGCATCATCGACGATTCCCGGCTGCACGTGGTATATGCCAACGGCTTGGAGGTTTTCGTCAACGGCTCCAGCAAGGAGTGGAAGGTCCTGGACGGCAAGCGCGTGCTGCCGCAGTGGGGCTGGTGCGCCATGCATCGTGAAACCGGGTTTGAGGAGTTCTCGTCGATTGTTGACGGGCACAGGATAGATTATGTGCTCTCGCCTGAG
>JBMFPI010000173.1:0-7635 GCA_049969195.1 Armatimonadota bacterium | reverse complement strand
CTGGGCTACGACCCGCGCACCGTGGGGGTGGTGCTTGTGTTCGGCCCGCTAACGCTTGCGCTTGTTGCCCCTGTGGCAGGGAGCCTGTCGGACCGCATCGGGCCGAGGCTGCTTACGTTCACGGGGCTGTCGGTTGCCGCGGTCGGCCTTCTGTGCGTCAGAACCCTCGGTCCAGGCTCGAGCATCGTCGACGTGATCTGGCGACTGGTGCTCACCAGTCTGGGGTCGGCCATATTCGTCTCGCCGAACTCCAGTTCGGTAATGGGATCGGTGTCAAGGGAGGAGCTAGGGGTAGCTGGCAGCGTCGTAGCCCTGGTGAGAAACCTCGGCATGGTGTGCGGCGTCGCGGTCGCCGGTTCGATTATCACTACGGTGCAGAGGACGTTCACCGCCACCGGCGAGATCGGCCGCGGCGATGTGTTCAAGAGCCTTGCGTTTCTGGCGGGCCTGCGCGCCGCTCTGCTGGTATGCGCGGGCGTCGCTATCTTCGGCGCGCTTCTTGCCGTTCTCAGGGTGCAACCGAACGCGCGTAGTCAGATTCCAGCCGGGCAAGCTCCTCATCCGGCGGACTAACGGGCCCCGGCGCCACTTGTGGATGCCGCGCAGCAATGCGCGAAAGAGACCGGAGACGCAGCGAAACGGCCTGGTCCGATTCCCGGCCGTCATAGCAGGTTGCATACCCGAGCATCGCCGCGCCGAGCAGCGATGCGTCCGTAAACTCTGTTGCGAACGTCTGTTTGCCAGTGACGAGGGCCGTTATCCAGTTCCAGAGCTTGTTCCGCACCGGCCCCCCCGCCAGCAGCAGCTTCGTCGGCTTCGCCTGATACCGCGACTCCATCAGCTTGATGCACTCCCGCAGGCGAGCCGACATCCCCTCGAGGGCTGCGAGCGCGATGTCGCCAATGGTGTGGGCCTCGACCAGTCCGGTCAGCTTGCCGGTAGCCCGGGAGTCCCAATCCGGCGCTCGTTCCCCTCCGAGCGCGGTGTCGAACACCAGGGGTGCCGCGCGGCTACTCAGCCTCCTTTTCAGCGCCGCCGTCGCCAGCCTCTCCAGCTCCGTGTCCGCGTCAAGCTGGTCTTCAGCGAAACGCAGGCGCCTCACCCAATCCCACACCTTGCCGCTTCTGAGCATCGGGGCCACTGCGCACCACGGCGAGTCCGCGGCACACGTGACGGTGGGAACGGGGTAGTGCAGAACGGTCTCACGCCACGCGCCCTTCTTTTCGCCTGCCACGGCGGCATCGATTGGTGACGGCCCCGGGAGATCAACCGTGATCATTGGGGAATCGCTCGAACCTCTCACATTCAGCACCGTGTCGGGATCCTGACACAATGCCAGCGCGCCCAACGGGCTGTCGCCGGCGCCTATCGAGACGGCCGCCAGATCGGGAAGCCCGAGCAGTTGGCGCACGCCGGAAAGCGCACCATCCGGAATGATGTTGCGCCACGAGGGAACGGCGCTCGGCAACAGTTGTCGCAGGCGCCCCAAGTCGATGTCGGCGGCCGCTTCCTCGATCAGTCGCGCCACGCGCGGCGGCAGCGGTTGCGCTGTTCGTGCGTCGTACAGACCCCCAATGATGGTCTGTGTGAGGTCGGAAGGAAGGGCTCCAGGCTCTGTAGCGTATCCCGCTTCCTTTAGGAGTTGATACGCGAACGCCGTATTCGGCGGGACGAGCGCAGCCGCTTCGTCCACGCGCAAACCTTGGAGCTTCACAAGACGCACAAGCCCGACGGCCATATTCCCAGGCCACATCCGGTTGCGCGTCTCGGCTTCCGCGCACGCCAGTAGTTCGTCGAACGCGCCCGAGCAAACTCCGGCGTCATCCGTATTGTCATAAAGGCTTGCTAGCTCCGTATCGGTCGACCCATCGCGAAGAATGGCGAAAATGCCCGGAAACGTAGTACTGAGCCCGATCGATCGAGCCTTCGAAGCCTCCGGGGAAATCTCCTTGAGCTCGTCGATCAGCTCGCGGACCAGGCCGACCCACACCCCCGGCGTCTTCCGCTCGATCTCCCCCGCGCAGGGCCTGCAAGCGCGCGACGTGCCTGCCAGCACCAGTCCACTCGGAGCTGATCCTTTCTCCGTCACGCCGACCAATGTTGCGCTGACGGTCTGGGTCGAAAGATCGATGCCGATCGAGAATTGTACTTTCTCCGCGCTCATAGCCCGGGCAGGATTACGAACACGAAGAGCGGGTATAGCAGGTAGAGGGCACCGCCCGCCAGAAGCGAGTAAGGGCTGAGTCTCTTCCGCACGGTCATCTCCGCCCACGCGACGCACGACGCCAGCAGTGCCACGATGATGCTGGCTATAGCCTGGGGGTTCAGTTGCCACGGGGTAAGGAGTATGCCGATAGCGGGCAGGATGCTGCTTTGAAACACCATCGCGCCGGTGATGTTCCCCAGCGCAAGGGTATCTTTGCGGTGCCGCACCCAGGTGATCGAGTTGAACTTCTCCGGGAGCTCGGTGGCGATGGGGGTTATTATGAGGCTGAGTATCAGCGGCGAGACGTGGAGGGAGTGCGAGACTTCCGTGACTGCCTCTACGAACATGCGTGCGCCGAAGAGCATTAGGGCAAGGCCGCAGAGTATCTGCACAATCACCCTGCGCAACTGTGGCGCGGCGGCGCTTCGCTGGAAATGCAGAGGGCGCATTTCCCCACTCGTGTGCCCGCATTCCACACATCCGAACGTCCGATGTAAGTAGACAGCATACGCAATGACCAAAAGAACCGCAATCGCGATCTTCCCTATCCTGCCCGGCATCAGCGCGGCGATGAGGGCCAACAGGTATACGAGCAGGAACGACCGCAAGTCGCGGCCGACGACCTGGTAATTCGCCTGGATCGCAAACCTCCGCTTTTTCGCGGCCGCGAACACCAGCACCGATAGCCCGGTTATGAACATAGCGAGCGTGCTGAGCATCATCGGCGCGCCGAGGATCGCGCCAATGCCCGCTTCTGTATGCTCCTCACCGCCGGCAATGACTGCGACTACCGCAACGGAAGTCTCCGGAAGCGCTGTCCCGACGGCTGCGAACACACTACCTACCGGCCCCTCACCCAATTTCAGTCGCTTACCGAACCACTCAATCGCGTTGGTGAAGAGCTCCGCCGCAAGGAATATGAGCACCAATCCGCCAATTAGCGCGACTACTGTCATCTCACCAGCCCCGAACTACACCACGCTCTGCCGACCAGCAGTAATCTCCCTATTCGCCGCCGAGCGCCGGCGACCACTTGCCCTGATCCCCGCCAACAGGGCAGCGCCCCCGACTGCGGCGGCCAGAACCATCCAGACGAACGCCGGCAGCTTCGACGCGCCCTGATACGCGTTGACCAGGCCGAACGCGAAAAACACGCACGCCGCGCCCATCTTTACAGCGCGTTCCGGGAGTTTCTTGCCCATAATTCGCCCGACCCCGATGGCCACGCCGTCGGAGAGCACCATTCCCAGGCTGGAGCCTATCCACACGGGAATCAGGGCGCGCCCCGCAGCCAATGTAACCGTGCTGAGCATCGTCTTGTCGCCGAGCTCCGCCAGGAAAAACGTGACGAACGTAACCCAGAACGGAGAGCGGGCCTCGACTCGACCGCACTCCTCTTCGCTGAGACTGTCGCCCCGAAGCGTCCACAGACCAAACACGATAAACGCGATCCCTGCGGCCAGCTCGATCCACGCCTCCGGCACCAGGCGCGCTGCGCCGCCCCCGATCCCTACGGAGAGCAGATGAACGCACAGTGTAGCAGCAAAGACACCCCCGAGCACCACCGCTGCCCGAAAGCGGGCCGCCAGGCAGAGAGCTACTAGCTGGGTCTTGTCTCCCAGTTCGGCCAGGAACACTATCCCCAGCGACAGCCAGAAAGCCTCCACGGTCACCTCCTCAGACGCACAAAAAGCGAGACCTCAGCCCCGCACAATTGGCAGGTGCAAAGGTCTCGCTAGGCCACTGCCGGATTGCGTTATTGCAGCTCGTCACTTCAATCGAGCCGACCAACGATTCGGCCGGGGGCCAGCGGAGCCAGGCTGCTGAGCCAGGATGTTGACTCCGCTCCTGCGTAGCTACTCCCCTTTACTCCGCTCTTATTATCCCAAAGACGGAAACCTGCGTCAAGAGCCACTGGGTATCCGCGCTGTTTCGATAGTCGCGTTTTCGGCGATTCTCCGCCGATGTGATTCATTGTTCGCAGACTTATTACCGGCTGTCACGGGTCCAGCCCGCGCAGCCCGCATATCTTCCACTCGCCAGATCTCAGGCGACACAGCACGATGTGTACATCTTTCACTTCGTTGCCGGTCAGCGTAAAGGCCACGCGAACGTCGGCGCGGTTTGAATCTTGCAGACGCGGGAAGTAAACCGTGTAGCGCGCCTCATGACGGGTCTTCCACGTGCGGAAGATTATCGCGGCCGACCTGGTAGTGCGAACCCCATCCCAGTCGTTCTTGCCGCGCCGCACAACGAACCTCATCGCTTTCTCAGGCTTCCCCCTGACCAGTTGCTGCACCCAAGCCCAGGCAACCCTATCCGGCGCAACGGGCTGCGTGTAGCGATACCCGATCCACCCTGCCAGCACCAGGAGTCCAACGACGGCCAGGCCAACAACGACCTTCTTCTGCCGCTCGGTCACTCCCGCGCCGGGGTCTTTGTGGCAGTGTATGTCCCTGATCCACGTGAAGCTCATCACCGTGCCGACGCTCAGCAGGATTGCCGATATCCAGAACGGCACGTTGTAGTTGACTATCCCCAGCCTCGGAAAGCTGAGGGCGTCGCTGGAATAGATGAATGCCCCGAGGCTGGCCCCAACTATGGCTGCGAGGCCCTGCGCCATACCCACCGCGCCTAGCACCTCGCCGCGCCTGTCTGCAGAGGTGACCGAGAGGACTAGCGCGTTCCAGGCCGGAGACGCCACCGTGAACCCGAGGCCGATTATCACCATTGCCACTCCGGCAAGAATGATGCTTCTGAAGAGGGCGACAATCCACATTGCGGCTGCGCTCGCGCACAGGCCCCAACACAACGCCAGGCACTTACCGTACCTGTCGCCGAGATGGCCCAGCGGGACGGCAAAGATCCCCATAGCGCCGGCTACGGGCGCGATCATCAATCCCACCTGGGTCTCGCTCATTCCCAGATGCTCCACCGCATACAGCTTCACAATCGGGGTCAGCATTCCCATTCCGAGAAAGGTCACGCACGCCAGCACGATCATATCCGGCACGATGCGGAAGCTCCGAACAAGGTCGCTGAGTTTGAACTTCGCGGGCTCGTCGACCACGGGGATTTCGTATGCCTCCCCGTGCAGCGCGGTGTGCTCATGGCGAGCTCTGCCAAGCCTTGACGGGAAGAACACAAGCAAAACCACGACGGCCATCGCAAGAAGAAGTGATACCAGGTAGAAAGATGCCTTGAGCGTGCCCATCAGCTCGTTGGCCGCGCCGCCCATCAGGAACCCGAGAGCAAGCCCGCTCATGTAGGTGACGTTGAGCATACTGAGCGCCGAGCCCCGGTTCTTCTCCTCCACCAAATCGCCGATGACGGCGAATGCCGAGGGCCAGAGTGCGCCGCTGCCGAGGCCGTCGATCGCCCGAAGCAACACCAGCGCCGGCACGGTGAACGGGCCCTGCAGCTTGATCGTAAGGTACGCCGTCACCGCCGTAGCTGCAGGACCCGCAATCAGCAGCGGCTTCCGCCCAACCCTGTCGCCGAGCGCCCCGAACGCCGGACGAGAGACCGCCTCCGTGAGCAGGAACGTGCTGATAACCAGACCTAGCGCGGCCTCCTGGTGCAACGAGAACTTGAGATACATCGGCAGCGCCGAAAGGTTGAGGATGGCATAGGCCAGTTCCGCAAGCAGAGCAGCAACGCCCAGAACGAGCAGTAAGCGGTACTTGCGGACAAACCCTCTGATTTCGCCGGCTCTCGGAATCAAAGCCCACAACCTCGCGGCGATAGCAGGCCGATGCTCCCGTTCACGAACAACGCCCTTCAGGTGATGACGACCTCCTTGCCCAGCTCACTGGACTTATAGATGCCGTCGAGGATTTTCATCACGTTCAGGGCCTGTTCTCCTGTGACGGGAGGCTCGGTGTCGTCGCGGATGGCGTCGTAGAATGCTCTGACCTCTGCCTCGTAGGCGTTCACCCTGGGCAGGTGGGAGGGAGTGATGTCGTAGAGCATCCCCTTGTCCTCGCCGAATATGCGCAGGGGATTGGTCTCCGCGCCGCCCTTTGTCCCAAGAAGCGCCGAGGTGAACTTGTCCTCGCCGATGTTCGCAGCGAAGCTGGACTCAATCACCAGCGATCGCCCGCCCTCGAGCCTGACGAACCCCGCTGCATAGTCTTCGACCGTATAGTTCTTCCAGTCCCAGGGTCCCCACACACCGATATGCCCGGGTGTGTTGCCGATCTTGGTAAACGCCTGACCCGAGCACGTAACCGGCTTCGGGTGGCCCATCAGGAACAGCGTGAGGTCCAGCATGTGCACGCCGATATCGATCAGGGGTCCGCCGCCCTGCTTTTGCTTGTCGATGAACACGCCCCAGCTCGGGACGCCGCGCCGTCTGAGCGCCCACACGCGCGCGAAGTAAATCTCGCCCAGGTCGCCAGCGTCGATGAACCGCTTCAGACACTGACTGCCAGCGTCGAACCGCACGTTTTGCGCCACCATAAGCTTCTTGCCGGTTTTTCTGGCCGCCTCGACGATCTTTGCGCCCTCTTCGGCGCTGCGCGCGATCGGCTTCTCGACCATGACATGCTTGCCCGCATTGAGGGCATCGACAGCAGGCGGCATGTGCATGTCGTTCGGCGTGCAGACATGCACCGCGTCTATCTCGTCCATCTCAAGAAGTTTCTTGTAGTCCGTGAAGATGTGTTTGACTTCAAACCTCTCCGCGGCGTTCTTTGCGACCTGCTCGTTGACGTCAGCAACTGCCAGGATACGGACATCCGGCTGCTTTGCCAGAGCCGGCATGTGCTGGTTGGCGGCAATGCCGCCCGTGCCGATAATGCCTACATTGAACGTTTTCAATCCGAACATGCCTCCGTAAGTGTTTTGTTGGATCTCGAGCGCGGCACGTGCTGTCGAGCGCACCGCGAGCCTCGACGCTCAGCGTTCAACCTTTGACTACCCCGAGCGGCCGCATCTTCGCGACTTTCCGCGATATATCAGCCCCGTGACAGGTGTCGACTACGTCTTGGACGTCCTTATATGCGTAAGAGGCCTCCTCGGAGAGAGTCTGTCTGCCCTTTGCCCTGACAACTATGCCCTGCGCGAAGAGCTCCTGCTGGACACGGCTGCCATGCATCTGCCTGATCGCTTCGTTTCGGCTCATCACGCGGCCTGCGCCATGGCACGTTGATCCCCAGGTAGTCTTCATAGCGGTATCGGTTCCCACGAGCAGGAATGAGTATCGGCCCATATCCCCGGGCACTATCACCGGCTGGCCCACGTCGCGATACTGCCTGGGCACAAGAGGATGTCCAGGGCCGAATGCCCGTGTCGCACCCTTCCGATGCACGCATAGCTCCATTGGCTTTCCGTCCACACGGTGCTCCTCGATCTTGGCCATGTTGTGGGCCACGTCATAGACCTGCCGCAGCCCCAGCTTGTGCGCTCCCGCGCCGAGAACTTGCTCG
>JBMFPI010000172.1:0-7682 GCA_049969195.1 Armatimonadota bacterium | reverse complement strand
AGCGAAGCTGCCTTGGACCACACAGATGCTGATGGGACTGAGTCACGCGCTCACGGCGAGGTGGTATTTGTTCGTTACCGCGCTGGTAGCCCTGGCATATTGGGCAAGACGATATGCCCGCAGCTCCAACGGCAGGGCGAGGATCGACCGGCTGGTCCTGAAGCTGCCGCTCGTGGGAGACATTGTCCGCAAGATTGTCCTGAGCCGGGCGCTTGCTACCATGGCCACGCTGCTTTCCAGCGGAGTTCCTATGGTTAAGACTCTTCAGACAGCCGCTGCGGCGGCCAATAATGAAGTTGTAAGAGAGGCCCTGCTCACGGCCGGCAGAGACGTCGCTGAAGGAAACGCCACCTCACAGGCGCTCAGGGCCTCGGGCATCTTCCCGCCGATGGTGCTCCAGATGGTTTCCAGCGGGGAAAAAACAGGCGAGCTGCCCGCAATGCTGGACTACATCTGCGCCCTTTACGGGCGGGAGACCGACGCAAAGGTCAAGTCCCTCACGTCGGTGATCGAACCTGTGATGATTGTTGTTCTGGGTGTTATTGTCGGGTTCATTGCGATGTCGGTCATAGTACCGATCTATTCTTTGGTCGGCGGGGCCAAGTAGGGTTCCGACCGGCCGGGGAAACACAGGGAGGTTCGTAAGGAATGTACAGTGTAGTTGAGAGAGCCAGGCGGCGGCGCGGGTTCACACTCGTGGAACTTCTGGTAGTGATCGTTGTGCTGGCCGTCCTGGCAGCCATCGTCCTGCCAAAGTTCATGAACTCCAGCAGGCGAGGCAAGGAATCGGCGCTGCGCAGCGACCTGAAGCTGCTGCGGAACGCAGTATCGCTCTTCCAGGCGGACACGGGCGCCTATCCCAAGACTCTGGCGGATCTTGCCGCCACGTCGGCTCCTGCCAAAGGGCTGGATTCGTCCGGCAATGAGGTAAACATAACCGCAACGGATTGGCACGGGCCCTACTTGCAGGAGGTTCCCAACGACCCGGTCTCGGGAAGCGCGTTCAATTACGGCACGACGGCGCCGGACGTCGGGAAGGTCACAAGCAGCGCCACGGGCAACGGCCTGGACGGAACTGCTTACAGCACCTGGTAACACTGGCTGTTTGCCTGCCGGGGGCAGTTATGGTGCGGCTGTCCCGACCTGTGCGGTGTGCCTGCCATGGACGCCTGCGTTCGCCCTTTGACGGGTGAAGCGGCGGCCATCGGGCACGAGCTAGAAGCTGTGTGATCGGGACTGAAGTCCGTCAGCTCCCGTCCGCAATCCCTGAGAGGGCTATAGATGACCCTGTCCGGCACACGCGGAAGTCGGCTGCATCCGTTGCGCGATTGTCGACGGATCCGGTCGGCGCGGAGGGCGGCTCGTGCAGGCTTCACGCTGGTTGAGGTACTTGCCGCGGTCGTGCTTCTCTCGATAGGGCTTCTGGCCGTGCTGGCGGCGTCGCAGGCAGCGCGGGACACGCAGACGCGCACAGTCTACATCTCGATCGGCCGCAACATTGCCCAGAGCCGCATAGAGGCGCTTCGGTCGATGCGGTTTGACTCCCTGGCAGCACAAACCGGCGTGACCCAGAACCCGTCTCTCCCGCCAGGCAACTCGGTGGAGACAATCGTCGAAGGCTATCCTGCCTCGTCGGAGACGAACCTGCGGCGGGTGACGGTCAGGGTTAGCTGGCGCGAGAAGAACGGCACCCGTACCATCAGGTATGAAACGCTCATCGCCCGCAAGTAGCACCGCAGGCGTCCCGGCGGGGCGCGGGGGCTTCACGCTGGCCGAGCTGATGGTCGCAACAACAATCACGGCGCTGGTGCTTTCGAGCCTGTGCGGCGTGTACTTCGCGACAGCCGGAGAATGGGAGCGACAGCAAGGCGAGGCTGACGCACTGGTTGCGACATCGCAAACCTGCGCCAGGCTTGCCGACTACGTATCCCAGGCGACAGGTGTGGTAATCAATACCCGGTTCACCCCGAACGATACACTGGCGGTGAACCTGCCCGCCGACAGGGCGTACGGCTCTTATGCCCCCGTCTGGGGCGGAAACGTGGTGCGATACCGAAGCGGAAGCTGGGTGATCTTCTACCTATCGGACTCTTCCGGCAGTTACCTGACGAACGGGAGCATACTCTGGGCCGCCACATTCACCTGGGCTGGGTTCCCCGCAAGCGTCGTGCCGGATAGGGCCTGGAGTATGTATTACAACACTCAGCTCGGCAGGACCGCCTCGATCAGGACGATCAGGTTCGCGCTGGACAGTTCGGGGTCTTACCCGTCGGTGACGATTACGGTCGCGTCGGCCTATAGAATCGGCGGTACCGAGAAACAACTCACCCAGAGCAGGACTGTGTGCGTGAGAAACGCGAACTAAGTGTACACACTCTCGACTGAGCCGTCATCGTGTTACACCGCGTCTGGAAGCTGCCGCCGGGAACCGGGCAGCAGGCGCGGTGCGGCGTACCTGCTCGCCATCACGACCCTTTTGGTAGGAATGGCGCTGGCATTGGCTATGCTCCGGGCGACTGGCGGCTATTTCCTTTCCGAGGACACGCGGCGCGCGAAACGTGCGGCAGCCAATCTGGCAGAAGCGGGGATAGACTACGCGTACTGGCGGATACATTACAACGGCGCGCACCTGCCGTACTCAGCGACCGTCTCACTCGCCACGGGCTCCTTTCAGGTCAGCGCGGCCGACGACGGGAACCGGGACGCTTCCACGGTCATCATCACCTCTACGGGCACGTGCGGCACGCACAGGCACACAGTTCGGCGAGTAGCGCTCGGCCCACTGCCGTACCATTATGCCAGGTGCGAGAACACTAACATTGCCGACGGCGACACCATCACGAGCACCGCAAGCGGCCGCGGACTGCGGGCAAACGGCAGCATCTGGCTCGGCAACCCGAGCAATAACGTCGCAAGCGGGGCCTGGGCCACCAGCACCATCACCGCTTTCGGCACAGTAACGCCAAGATATCCCAACGCGCCGCCGATCAGGTTCCCCGACATCGACTACAACTACTACGCGTCCCTCGCTACCATCTCTCACCCTGCCGACGCCACCTACACCGCGCTCAATTTTCCCGGGCAGACTGTGGTGATTGTGGTCGGGCGCGATCTCACCGTCAGAGGCACCTACAATGGGATCATCACTTTTGTGGTTGCGCACGACGTCAGCGTAAATGGTCCGCTGGTACCGGCCAACAACTCATCTTATGTGGCCATACTGGCGCTCCACGCGATCACCATTGAGGCGGCGGCTACAACCGCGGAGGGAGTGTTTTACTGCCATAACTCTGCCGTAGGAGGGCGCATCGACGTGAAGGGCGTTACCACCATCAACGGTTGCGCCGCTGCCGATACCATCGTTACCGACAAGACCACGGCATTCAACCCCTTGCCGCGACTTGATCTCAACGCGATGAGGCAACTGCGCCTGCCGGGAGTGCTTTAGCCGGCTTCATTACTGACAGCCTTGGACACCCGAACTTGCCGGCTCACTCGACATACTTGACATCCACATTTGGGCCGCACTCTGCCGCGAGCCTTTCCGCAAGTGCCGCCATACCCGGCCTTTCGGTTTCAAAGTGGCCCGCATCGATGACTGTCAGACCCAGATCGGCGGCGTTCAGAATGTCGTGATGTTTCCAATCGCCCGTGACGTACACATCGGCTCCTGCGCCCGCGGCCTCACGGTACAGCGACGCCCCTCCGCCGCTGCACACCGCGACGGTCCTGACTTGCCGGGACGGGTCGCCGAACAGCCTGAGAAATCGCACATTCAGCATGTCCCGCACATGCTGCGCGAAATCGCTTAGGGTTGCAGGTTCTGCCAGTGACCCGATGCGTCCGTAGCCCAGCCTGACGGGTTCATTAGCGAGCTCGTAGACGTCGTAAGCGACCTCTTCGTAGGGGTGGTTTTCACGCATCGCGCGGAGCACGCCGTCCAGCACCGCGCCCGTGCAGATCATCTCCAGACGCCACTCATCGACTTCCTCAAGCCGACCGGGCGCGCCCACATGAGGCTTTGCCGCGCCGCCGGGCAGAAATGACCCTGTACCCCTTACGCGGAAACTGCAGTGCGAGTACAGCCCGATCCTGCCTGCCCCCGCTTCGGCCATCGCGTTTCTCACCTGTTCCACTGCCTCATCAGGCACGAATACGACCACCTTGTGGTACCTGTCCTGTCGCTTTGCGGTCAGCGGTACACACTCCCTAAGGCCGAGCTTTTCCGCCAGCACGTCGTTTACTCCACCAGGCGCTGTGTCGTAGTTTGTATGCAGCACGTAGAGCGCGCATTCTCCCGTCGCCAGCCTCAGCGCGCGATCAGCGACCGGGTCACCCGCCGCCAGGGACCGGAGAGGGCTGCGAATCAGGGGATGATGGGTGACGAGCAGGTCGGCTTGCTGATCGAGGGCCGCATCAACCACCTCACGCGTCGGGTCCACAGCGGTTCGAATTCGGCGCACCTGAGGCGAGCGATCCCCGACCTGCAGGCCGATAGCGTCGCCGTCGTCTGCCATCCACGGCGGCGCAATCAGCTCGAGCACTTCAATAACTTCGCCGACGCTGGGCATATTCGCGCTCCTTGCCTAGCGACTGTAGTGCATGTCGCGTTCCTTTTCAGAAACTGAGGTCGTCGCAATTCAATGCAAACTCGGCGCTTTCGGCGATTCGATGCTGGTTGGCTGAATGTGAGAATCGCCGAAAACGCGCTTATCGCGGCAACCCGAGAAGCCTGGCGACCGCGACTTTCTGTCGGCTCCATTATACCCGGATATCGGGTGACTGAGGGCCGTCCCGTCCCGGGCGCACCCACGAAAAAGCGCCCGTCAGGTGTGACGGGCGCTTATAGGCAAACACTACGCGGCGAAGATTATCTCCTGCGCCGAATCAGCCCCAAGAGCCCCACGAGGCCCGTGCCCAAAGCAAGTAGGCTGCCCGGCTCGGGAACGAATATCCTCACGCTGTCATAGTAGGCCTGCGCCCAACCAGTCTGGGCACCATTGACGCCGCCGCCGATCTGCAGCCACCGGAAGATCTGGCTGGGATGCACGTCGGCGTTGTGGGAGTAGTCGATGCACCACGCCCAGGTGCCCGCAGGCCAGCCGGCTTCGTTCCCCTCGCAGGCAGTGTAGCCAACGGTGAAGTAACCCGGCTTGCTGTAGCCGTAGTCGATCTGCAGCGTGGTCCACTGGCCTACCGCCAGGCCCCAGCTCCTGTTCTTTGTGGTGTTGTACCACGACTTGTCGTTGCCGGCCATGCCCTGGCTGCCCGCTGCGGTTCCCGTGCACCACGGTCCCTTGTAGTCGCCTTCGCGAGCCACGGAGATACCGCTGCCCTGAAGGTAGTTGCTGGCACCCACGTAGACATCAGCCTGGAGCACGAAGAACTTACCGCCGGCGCCCGAGAGCTTGTTCTCCAGAGCAGTGAACTTCGTGTCGAGCCGCGCGTACTGCGCGTCCGGCGCGTAAATGGCACCGGACCGGCCTCCGACGCTCGGGACCCAGCCCACGTTGGCGCCCGTGCCGACCCAGCCCTCCATGCCGGAGTCGAAGTTCCAGACCATCGTCCAAGGCCCGTTGTGCACGTAGGCGGGTCCGCCCTGGGCGAGCGCCGCTCCAGCACACAGCAGGAGCAGCAATGCCGCGATTGATATGAGCCTCATCTTTTTCCCTCCTTTTCCTTAGGATTGTGTTGTGGCCCGGCCGAATGATACACTCCCTCGAGGCATGTCTTCGGCCGCGGTCCTCAGCCTTGCCGCCGTATTCGGAGAAAAAGCATTTGTCTGCTCAACCGGCGGTCCGGCTATTTTCAGGCTCATGTGTGTTATAACGTTTTACCGGCCATCTGTCAAGGGGTTGCGGCAAAATCAGGTAATTTTGCCGGGTTGCGTTTTGCCGGGCGCGTCTATATGCTAACTACCGACTGACCTACAAGCTCTCGAGGTCCGTGTTGTCCGTGCGCTTCACTGGACCTACAATCAGCCACGACCCCAAGTGAATCCCGAAAAAAGAGACCGTTCAGTTTGCCGGGAACGTCATCCTGAGCGCACCGAAGGATCTCCACGTGAGAGCGAGATTCTTAACTCCGGCCAGAATGAGAGTTCCGCAGGAGTGAGAGGGTATTGCGACAGAACGCAAACTCGGCGTTCTCGGCGACTCGACTCTCCTCAACTGAGCGCCAGAACCGCCAAGACACGCCTGACGCAACAGCTAGCAAAACTGAACTGATGCCGAAAAAAGCGCCCGTTCGCGGAACGGGCGCCCAAATATCACCTGACTGATAGTAAGACTACTTCCTGCGGCGAATCAGGCCGACCAGGCCGGCGAGCCCTGTGCCGAGCGCCAGGAGGCTGCCCGGTTCGGGAACGACATCGACCACTATGTCGTCAAACCACGCGCCGGCGTTGTTGTTGGTCAGTCCGGAGCCGACCCGAATCCGCGTGATCCCGTAAACCGCGGTAGTTGTTGCAGTTGCCCCGAGTGTATTGTCGATCCAGAAGTTGATCGTGCCGTCGAGGAACTGCTCCACCTTCATGGTGTGCCACGTGTTGGCTACTCGACCGATACTCGTGCTGCCCCAGTTCACACTGCCAACCGCAACACGGAAGTTGTATTTTGTCGTGTCAACTCCCGCGTTGTAGACACCCAGACTGATGAGCTGTTGCAGGCTGCCACTTCCTCCTCCACCACTGTAGCTGTGGATCTGCAGATACTCTCTCGTTGTGGTAGCCTGATGTCTGAACGTCCAGCTCACAGTCCAGACCTTCGGGCTCTCCGTGGCCCACAGGTAGTCCTTGGCGTTGGTGTAGTTTGTAGAACCGTTATCCGCGGTCTTGAGGGACCAGGTTCCGCCCGGCGTAGTGTTCTGGGTGCTGTCCAACACGGGATATGGCCCGTTGCCGTAGTTTACCCATCCGTCTGTCCCGGTCTCCCAATCTTCCGAGAGGATTATCGTGGCGCTTGCGGTACTTGTTACCAACGCCACTATCGCGAGGACCATCAGGAGTGTTCTCATCTCTTTCCCCCCTTTCAAGAGTGTATTGTGACATCTCCCGTGTCTGCGGGAGTTAGAGCGTTGCAGACTGCCCTACGGCGAGTGCTTCCGGTTCCCGGACCGGTACAAGCGCTGCCGCCGCAGCCAGTCTGCTTGGATCTTACCATCGGCGCGGAGGGTTGTCAAGGGGTGCGAGCCAAATCAGGTAATTGTACCGGTTTTTCCGCGAAACCGGCATTCCTACCGGGCAAAACCGATATCCTGCGGCACTGGTTATGCATTCCTTGAAGGTGTATCCTGCGGCTCGGAAACGAGGAGCACGTCGTTGAGAACGTCCGACAACAACACAGCGCGGTTGGGTTCGACGGCGACTACAGGCCGGGCGCGCGCTTGCGGCCGGCTCACAGTAATGAGAACCGAGGTGAGCGTCCTGAGCAGGAAGATCCTGCTTACTTTGCTGCTCGGGCCGGTTGTATGTTCATCGACTTGGGCATCCAGCATAGCGTATCAGCGTGTTCGACACGGCCGCCTCTTGGCGCATGTCGTGACGGTCAACCTCGCCGACCCGGAGGTAAAGGTATCGGTGGCGCTGGCGGCAGGCGGCGCGGAAGCGGTTGCGATGCTTATGGGCCACCCGGCCCCGGGGCAGATAGAGTAACTTATAGCCCTGTTCTTTCAGGCGCCAGCAC
>JBMFPI010000171.1:0-7693 GCA_049969195.1 Armatimonadota bacterium | reverse complement strand
CCTCCACGCACTCAGCAATGGAGACAGTATGAACCAGCAGCAAACACCTCGCAAGGTGCGGATGGTTTGACGGTTACTTTCAAAACAGCCCTCTCACTCTCGTGAGCACAGCCAAGCGGCCGACTCCTTCCGCGCCAACCGAAAGCCGGAAAGACCTGGTTGTCACTAAATGACAGGCAGGCCGCGGACTCCGTCGGCCGCAACCAAACCCCCAGGCCCGGAGACGACCTATTCCGAAAAGCCGGCGATGTCGTCCAACGCACGGGCCTGCAGGACGAACGAATGCAACATCGTGCCCGGCGCCAAGAAACAACGAAGGGCAGGTCCGGAAGCATCGGTCTGAGCGGCACGATTCACTTTTCGATTCCGAGCTCGCGTGCCGTGTCGGTCATCTCCCTGATCATCCGACCAATCAAGTCGGTCACACGGGTTGTGAACATATGCGACCACGCGGGGTTGGTCACCATCTTCTCCCAACGGGTTATGGCGTCGCGAGCCTGCTTCAGCCCTGCAACGTATTCCCGGAACAGCGCCCTCGCCGCCGGCCTGTCGGCTTCCGCGACACCGCTAGGCCTGACGATCCTTCGGAGTTCATAGAGCGCCTTGAGCGCCCGGATGTTGCCGTCCACCACCAGGCTTTCCTCGACTGCAAGAGGCCAGCCAAACGCCCGCGCCATCTTGAGCGCCCGCGAGGCGGCTTTCACGTCTTCCTCGAGCCGGGCTTCGTCCTTGATGTTGCCCCAGGGCGCGGGGTAGCAATCCCACAGGACGGAACCCAACTCCGGAAGCCGGCCTTTCTTGAGCATCTCCGCCGTGCGGCCCGGTTGCTCACATTCCTCGCCATAGAGCCAATGCGACCCGTACACGTCCCATGCGACGGGCCCTATGGTCTCCACCCAGTCGGCGAACTTTTCAGGATCCTTGATACCGTATCGCACGGCATACGACGCGGCGAACTCGCGAGGCGACCGGCCATTCGCATTCCACGACCACTCGGCAGCCGCCTCAGTATTGAACCGGTAGTAGTGAACGCCCGGCGTCACGTACCCGACCAGACCGGCCAACCCCTTGTTGACAAATTCGTTTATGCGATAATGGATGAAGTCGGCACCTGTATACGGCTCCCAGTAGTTGGTGTGCGAACACAGGTTCGGGATGACACCCATCCAGCGGCCCTTTCTTGCCTCTTGCGCTACGTGGTCCGGGATGATCTGCATGCGCCTGTTGTTGTAAGTGAACAGGCTATGGTAGTAAGTCACCTGGACCTCCGGCGGAAGCTCAGCGAAAATGGCCCGATTCTCCGGCTCTGTGGCCTCGGATGTGGTGATGCGCAGGGTAAACTCCCGCCCCAGCTTCTCCTTCGCTTTTCTCCAGGCGGCGAGCACAGTGCGAATCTCAAGCAACTGCCACTTCTGATCCCTGCATTTCTCGCACTGGCAGCCGGATTGGCCGTGGAGATTCTCGGTGAGCCAGCAGTCGATGGTGGTAACGGTCGGCACCCGCGCAAGCTGAACCATCCACTCGGCTATCAAATCCGCCACCCCGGGCTGCGAGTAACACATCGCGCCGGGATGCTCGGTCTTGCCCTTGAAATCAGGGAAATGCTCAAACACGCCCAACCTGCCCACCTGTTCCAGGTGCAGGATCACTGGGGCGAACTCGATTCCGTAGAGCGGCCCCTCGATCACAAGCGGCTCCCGGCCCGGGCGCACCCGGGCAAAAGGCCGGGCCTGTTCGTCCACACCGATCCCGGAGATTTGCTCCATTATGTTCATCTTCCGGTCGCCGAGCCACTTCAGGCACTCATAGTTGTCCCCGCCCCACAGCCCCCTTTTGGCCATATCGGGCCAGTCGATGACCTCAAGGACCGGCATCATGATGGATTCTTTCGTCGCGCGCGCCGTGATCAGTTGTTGGAGAGTCTTGGCGGCATAGTAAAGGCCATTGGGCGTCAGTGCCACGAGCCGTATTTCGCGCTCGCCGTCTCCGACCGACAGGATCCTGTAGGCCTGATCGGAGTTCTTCAGCTTTGTAAGCGGCTCGGATTCTGGCCCGCCGACCTGCATGGTAATCTTGAAGCCGTCCCTCACCGATTCGCTGCGCGCCCCCGCCGCCTCGCGCAGCTCCTTCGCGGCCTGAATAGTGAGCAGGTCGTTGCCCCTGTCCGGAACTACCTCGATACCGCCCCGCGGCACTACCACCTGCCCCGTGATCCGCACGGACTTGGGTAGCGGGACGAGATGCCTGATCCAGTTGAGGGATTCCCCGTCGCCCATCGATTTACTCACCGCGAAAGCCGCCGACGGCACACCGAGGAACACGAGCACGACACCAGCGTACACAGCAAAGGCTTTCAACATAATACACGCCTCCAGATTAGCGTTTTATCCAAAGCTATTGGGGTGTTACAACGTGCGGGTCCCGGGGGATTCTCCCTCTCTGTTGAGGACCGTCTAGTTACCGAAGACGGGGGTTTCCCATGCTTTGCCAATGGTTGGGGCCGCGCGCTCTTTTTGTAGCGGACACACTTGAGTTCCGACAGCAAAGTAAACCCCTCACTCCAACCCTCTCCCGCAAGGGGAGAGGGAGTTCTGATTGCGACCCTCTCCAGTAAGAGGAGAAGGGGTTCTGATTGCGACCCTCTCGCGTAAAAGGAGAATGGGTTCTACTGTGGCCGCCCAGACGGGTAAATGCCCCTAAGAACGACCCTCCCCGTCCAAGAACACGTGTAAGAGCTACACCCCGACTGCCTCCGCCGCGTGGTAAGAGCTCCTGACCAGCGGCCCGGACTCCACGTGTTCGAATCGCATCTCGAGCCCGATCCGCTTAAGCTCCGCGAACTCTTCGGGTGTGTAATACCGCGCGACCGGCACGTGCTTGCTCGACGGCGCGAGATACTGCCCGATAGTAAGGATATCGCAGCCCACATCCCTCAAGTCACGCATCGCCTTTATGACCTCGGCCCATGTCTCACCGACACCGACCATCAGCCCTGATTTCGTTCTAGCATCGGTCGTCCGAAGCGCACAGTCCCGACCTGGACTCTTTCGGAACGTCCGCCGTTCCGAAGCCCTCCTGAGCAGCTCCAGCGACCTTTCGTACACCGCCTGCGGCCTGATCGCAGGGTAGAGCCTTTCGACTGTCTCGATGTTGTGGTTCAGCACGTCCGGCCCCGCATCCAGGACTACGTCGAGTGCGTTCCAGTCGCCGCGAAAGTCGGGAACCAGAACCTCCACACTGCACCCGGGAACAAACTGATGAATGCACTTGATCGTCTCCGCGAAGACCGACGCGCCGCCGTCAGGCACATCGTCGCGTGTGACGCTGGTGATGACCGCGTGCCTCAGCCCGAGGTAGGCAACCGCTTCGGCGACTCTGCGCGGCTCGTCGGGATCTGGAACGGGAAGACATCGGCCCAGATCCGACTTCCCGGTCGACAGCTTGTCTACCGCGCAAAACCGGCAGTTGCGGGTGCAGGTGCTGCCCAGGATCATGAACGCGGCCGTGCGTGCACCCCAGCACTCTCCGATGTTGGGACAATGCGCACTGCGGCAGACCGTGTGAAGCCGTGACGACTCCACGAGCCGGCTAACTTCCTCGTACCCGGCTCCAGACGGGGCTCGTGCTCTCAGCCAGGAGGGCCTCAAGGTCCGCACCTGCAGTTTCCTCCTCAGCGCGTCAGGAGATCGGCCGGTTTCCATTACCGATCGTCCCCGATCTTCAGCACGCTCATGAACGCTTCCTGCGGGACCTGGACGCTACCGATCGCCTTCATTCGCTTCTTGCCTTCTTTCTGCTTTTCGAGCAGTTTGCGCTTGCGGGTGATGTCGCCGCCGTAGCATTTAGCCGTTACGTTCTTGCGATAGGGCCTGACGCTGGCTGCCGCAATGATTTTGTTACCGAGCGCCGCCTGCACGCGAACCTCGAACTGCTGCCGCGGGATTACGTCCTTGAGCCTCTCCACAAGCATCCTGGCGCGCGGATATGCTCGATCGCGATGCGTGATGAACGAAAGCGCGTCCACCGGATCCCCGTTGAGCAGTATATTAAGCTTCGCCAACTGCGATTCCTGGTATCCGCCGAACTCGTAGTCAAACGAGGCATATCCCCTGGTGCGTCCCTTGAGCGAGTCGAAGAAATCCATGATTATCTCCGCGAGCGGCAGTCGATATTGGATCGTCACGCGGTCATGGGACGGGTAGTCTATGTGCTTGAACTCCCCCCGCCTCTCCCTGCAGAGGTCCATCACGGCGCCCACATATTCATTCGGCACTATGATCATCGCATCGACATATGGCTCCTCGACCGCCGCAATCTCGGTGGGGGGCGGAAGCAAGTTGGGGTTGTCGATCTCTATCATTCGTCCGTCGGTCTTCAGGACCCGGTAGACAACGCTGGGCGCGGTAGCGATCAGGCTCAGCCCGAACTCTCGCTCAAGCCTCTCCTGCACGATCTCCATATGCAGCAGCCCAAGAAAGCCGCACCTGAAACCGAACCCGAGTGCCGCGGAGCTTTCCGGCTCGTAATGCAGCGCGGCGTCGTTTAACTGCAGCCGCGCGAGTGCCTCCCGCAGGTCCTCGTACTGATTGGAATCGGTCGGATAAAGCCCGCAGAAGACCATCGGGTGAACTTCCCTGTATCCCGGCAGCGGTTCGGCGGCCGGGCTGGAAGCATCGGTCACCGTGTCGCCCACGCGCGTGTCGCCCACGTTCTTCATGCCCGCCGTAAAGTATCCGACCTCGCCTGCCCCGAGCCTGTCCACTTTCCGCATTTCGGGCGTGAAGATGCCGACCGATGTGACTTCGAACTCCTTCCCGCTCGACATCATCCGGATCCGCTCACCGGGAACGATCTGGCCGTCTACCACCCGTACGTAAGCTACCACTCCGACATATTGATCATAATGCGAGTCGAAGACAAGTGCGCGAAGCGGGGCATCGGGGTTTCCGGACGGCGGCGGGATCCGATTGACTACCGCCTCGAGTATCTGCTCGGTTCCGATTCCGAGCTTCGCCGAGGCCCTAATGGCATCCGAGGAGTCGATCGCCAGCACGTTCTCTATCTGTTCCGCGGCGCGGTCTGGATCGGCGAGGTCCATATCGATCTTGTTGATGACCGGGATGATGGCCAGGTTGTGTTGCATCGCCAGGTTGGTGTTCGCAAGCGTCTGCGCCTCGACGCCCTGGGTAGCATCAACGACCAGAATCGCCCCTTCGCACGCGGCAAGCGACCGCGACACCTCATAGGAGAAGTCCACATGACCTGGGGTATCGATCAGGTTGAGCGCGTATGTGCGTCCGTCGCGCGCGGTGTAGTGGAGGCGCACGGCCGTCATCTTGATCGTGATACCGCGTTCCCGCTCCAGGTCCATGCCGTCCAGGACCTGCTCTTTCATCTCGCGCTCGTCTATCGCGCCGGTATACTCAAGTATTCTGTCGGCAAGCGTGGACTTGCCGTGATCTATGTGGGCTATTATGCAGAAGTTGCGTATGTTAGATTGCGTTCGTTCCACGATTATATTCTACCAGAGAATCGACTGCACGTGACGCTCGGGAGGCATCAAGGGTCGCTCCTTCTGGAGTGTGCAAAAAGGGTTGGGGTAAGGATCTCCCTCATTCTCTGGGAGAGGGCAGGGGTGAGCCCTAGACCCATCCATGATCGACTTATCCTGGGGGAACTCCGCGCCGTGCAGGCTTGGCGGGTTCGTCGCCACAGCAGTTCCCGCAGGATAGGGACACAGACCGGTACATCCAGAAGCAAAATCCCTCTTCTTGGAAAACAGAACCTGTTACGCGGCCTGGGCTTCTCGAACCTCGACTATGAGCCCAGATGACTCGAGCCGCTTCTTGTATTACCAGACGAATATGTCCTTTGTTTAGCTTTTCCTAAGCAAGCTTCAAAAGCGCCAAAGGGTAAACGACATCAGCGACCGTGGCGCCTCAAGTATAACGCATAACCCCCATTTTCACACACACAGTGGCGGGGCACAGACCCATGCTTAAATTCCCTTAGCAGCTCGAACCGCATGGGTATGGAGACAAAGGCAGGTCCCAGCTCATTATTACACCGACCTCGCGGGGCCGCTCGTAGGGCAGCACGCTCCCTGGAGCACACGCAGCGTAACAATTTCAGGACCGTCGCAACCGATTCCCAAGCGGTTCGCTGCGGAGTATGGCGGGGCACTGTGTAAGAAGAAACAGTCGAATGAACTCTCCGGGACCCTCGACTGCTCGGGGCGAAAAGAGATGGCGGCGCCAACGGGAGTCGAACCCGTCCTCCGGCCTTGAAAGAGCCGTGTGCTAACCGATGCACTATGGCGCCGCAGCGCTCATTTTATACTTGCGCTATCACGACAGGCGCGTTCTCGTTGTTCTAAGGCCATGGTTCGGGTGCGTCTAATTGCCAAGAACACCGGATCCGCGTTCTATCGCACAGCGCTTCTATTATATCAGGTGCAGGCGTAAGCGATCAAGGGTCAATTCGAGCGGGTACCGGTTCAGTCTTGGGGAAATGTCATCTTGAGCGGAGCAACAAATCTCAGCCGCACAGTAAGATCTTGGGCTGAGCTCAGGATGACGTTCCCAGAAAACCGAACAGTCTCTCGCTCCCGAGTCCCTATCGTATGATTTGGCTCACCCGTCCGCAGGAACTATGTGGCCCGACGGCCAATATGCAAATTGACATGTGGATAGTGCTGATCCTGATCGGAATCATAGTCGTCTACGTGATTTACACGTTCAATTCGTTCGTCTCCCTGCGGAATCGAGCTAGGAACGCGTGGGCGGACATCGACGTGCAGCTCAAACGGCGCCACGACCTGGTGCCGAACCTGGTTGCCGTGGTGCAGGGGTATGCTTCGCACGAGAAAGGCGTTTTTGAGGACGTCGCGCGCCTGCGTTCCCAGGCGATGGAATTGCAAAACACCGCGGCCCGAGCTGACGCCGAGTCTCAACTTGCCCAGGCGATCAAGTCGATCTTTGCCGTAGCGGAAAACTACCCCGAGCTGAAGGCCGACAAGAACTTTCGCGAGCTCCAATCGCAGCTTGCGGAAGTGGAAGACCACATCCAGTACGCACGCCGCTACTACAACGCTGTCGTGCGCGACCTCAACACCAAGTGCGAGATGTTCCCCTCAAGCCTGATAGCGGGGATGGCCGGGGCAACAAAGCTGCCTTACTTCCAGGCCGCCGACGACGAGCGGGAGGCTGTTCGGGTCAATATGACGGAGGGCAAGAAAGATGAAAGCTGAAAGTCGGGGGGCTGCGATCAGGTGCGTCCTACCGGCTGCGGTGCTGCTGCTGGCCGCAGCGGCGGTGTGTGCCGCTTTTCCCATCACCGACTACGTCACCCGTATGGACATCCAGCCCGACAGCAGCATAATCATAACCGAGCAGATCACCGCCGACTTCACCAACGATCCGCACCACGGCATCTACCGCGAACTTCCACTGACCGGTAAGGACTCCTGGGGAAATAACTACCGGCTGAGAGTCGAGGACGTTCGCGTCACCGACGAGAAAGGCACACCCCTGCAGACATTGAAAACTTTTCCGTACGGTACGATGCGGCTGCGTATCGGCGATCCGAACGTGACGGTCAGCGACGTACGGACTTATGTGATCCAATACCGACTCTGGCGAGGCGTGCATTTCTTCTCGGAGCACGACGAGATATATTGGAACGTAGTGGGCAC
>JBMFPI010000170.1:0-7703 GCA_049969195.1 Armatimonadota bacterium | reverse complement strand
CGCGACATTCTGGCCCAGAGCAATCGATTCGAAACTGTAGACCGCCGCTGGGCACCGTCGGTGCGCTTCGGCGACACAAGACGGCCGTTCGAGCGCATCGTAGTCGAAATGCTGGAGATGGCAGGCCTGCCGGTTCCCCTGGAGGCCATGGCTCGGGAGCTTTCTCACACGCTGAACCGACCTGCGGACCACTACGAGCAAGTGCTGCCGCGCCTGCTCTCGGATACAGAGCGATTTTTCGACGCGGGCGACGGCCGCTACGGGCTGGCACAGTGGCTCCTGATTCCCACCTCTGACAATGAGGCGGATGTGATATTCGATAACTTCCTCTCGGAAGACCAGGTCGCCGAGTTCACCGCTGTCTGTCCAGAGGCGACCTGGAGCCCGGATAACATAGCCGAGACCGCAGGCAAGGTTTTGATGTCGTGCAATCAGCCCATTCCTGCAAAGATACTGGCGCTTATGGCATGGCGGGATATGGGCGAGGACTATGATCCGGTAGACTTCTACTCCGCAATCTACGACGGGGATCAGATACTCCTACTTTCGGATCAAAACGTGTATCCGGCTTCGGCAGTCAAAGAGTTTGAAAGCACGCTTGCCAAGATGGCCGAGGAGTTGGCCGCTCTTCCGATGGAGCCGGAGGAGGAAGAACTCGAGGGACCGGTCGCGATTACTGATACCGATAAAGAGGAGATCGTCTCGATTATCCTGGATCGGGGATCGGCATCCGCTGAGGAACTTCTTGACGCGGTTCTCGAGATCAACCCGGAGGAGCCTGCCTTTGCCGGAACGCTGGAGAACCTGAAGGAAGCCCTCAAAGATGACGAGCGCATTATGTTCATCGGCGGGAACCGTTGGAGCAAGGTCGTCACATTCCCGGATGAGGTAAAGGTCATACCCGAGTCGCTGATCGTGCGTCCGATTCCGCCCTTTGAGACTCCAGAGGGCGATGTATACGACCAGGAGATCGAGGAAGAGGGGTTCGAGGGCGGCCTCAAAGCCGCCATCTACGATCCCCTGGCCCAGGATGTGACCGACGAGGATCCGGCCCGCACCGACTATCAGCCCAACGGAGACGCGCAGCGCTGTGTGCTGAAGTACCATCACAAAGTAGAAGGCACTTTCCCCCTGTGCCAGATTAACCCGGACTTCTTCGGGAAGGAACCGGAAATCATACCCATCACGCTCATCCACGACGGAAAGCGGAACCAGGCGTTCGTGAACAACTCGACGCGGCTTATCTACGGACTCAAGGACCTTTACAAGGACATCACAGCCGTCTCAGGCGCAGTGTTCTACATCGAGCGCACCGCGGTTCCGGGAGAGTTCAGGTTCCGTTATGAGGGCGAAGTGGATGAGCAATTAGGCATTGACCTGGATCGAAGCCTAGAGCTTCTGGACATCAAGGCCCGGTATGAGAGCCAGGAAATGCCCATCCACGACGTTATCGCCGAGATTCTTGAGCACAAGCCCGGGATGACGTTCCCGCAGCTTGTGAACGAGGTTAACATCGTCAGGCGCTGCTCGCGGCTGCTGGTGGCGTCGATACTGAGCTCGTATCACTGCTTCTCCACGCGAGGCAAGACCGGCCGCTGGCAGTATGACGACAAGAAACGGTCTCAGGGCTTCAACAAGGCAAAGCGGAAGTACATAAAGAAGTAGGGTTCTTCTGCTATAAAGAGCGGATGCAGGGGGCGGTCCAGTTGCGCGGGAATCACGTCATGCTGAACTTATTTCAGCATACGGCCGGCGAAGAGATGGATCCTGAATCGAGTTCAGGATGACAGGGTCCCGGGTGTTTCCGCCTGCAAGAGTGGACTGATACGGATACAGGCTGTTGCGGTAGGCACGTTCTATCGGAACAACTTCATTATCGGCCTGCACTGATGAATCTGTGTGGGTCGAGTTGGCCCTGGCCATTAGCGGGCGCGTACTTATAGCCGCAGCGCAGGCTGCCGGCGGATTCACATCATATCTATCAAGATCAGGAAAGATTCGCAGTTGATCAAACCAAGGTTGAGGTTCGCTCCAAGCCCTACGGGTTCACCGCATGTCGGCAACATTCGCACCGCGGTGTTCAATTACCTGTATGCCAGGCACACGGGCGGCGTGTTCATCCTGCGCATCGAAGACACCGACCGCGAGCGCTATGTGGAAGGATCCCTCGAAGAGATCCTGATGAGCCTGCGGTGGATGGGAATCGAATGGGACGAAGGGCCGGAGGTGGGCGGTGACTACGGCCCCTACTTCCAGTCTCAGAGACTCGACCTGTACAAAAAATATGCCGAAGAGCTTATCGAAATGGGCCGCGCTTACCGCTGCTATTGCACCAGGCAGCGACTCGAGAACCTGCGCAAGGAACAGGAAGCGGCAAAGCAGCCCCTAGGCTACGACCGCCACTGTCGCAATCTCACGCAGGAGCAGCAGGACCATCTCCTGATACACAATCCGAGCCCGGTCATACGCTTTGCCATGAAGCTCGAAGGCAAGACGGAGTTCGACGACGTCGTCCGCGGTCGGGTAAGCTTTGACAATGCCTTGCAGGACGATTTCGTGATCATCAAGTCGGACGGGTTCCCGACGTATAACTTCGCGAATGTCGTCGACGACCATCTGATGGAGATAACGCACGTCATTCGCGGCGAGGAGTTCATATCCTCGACCCCCAAACACGTGCAGATGTACGAGGCCTTCGGCTGGACGCCGCCCGTTTGGGTTTCGGTGCCCCTGATCCTGGACGAGCAGCGGCGCAAGCTTTCCAAGCGAAGTGATACGCAGACCCGATTCGTCAGCTACATCGAGGACGGCTACCTGCCCGAGGCAATGCTAAACTTCCTCGCCACCATGGGCTGGTCCAGCGGTGAGGACCGCAAACTGTACTCCCGGGAAGAACTTATCGAGAAATTCACCCTGGAAGGAATCTCAACAAGCGCCGCCGTCTTCGACCTTCCCAGACTCAACGACCTGCAAGGCGAACATGTGCGGTTGATGAGCATCGAGGAATTGGCCGAGCGCATCGTCCCATTCCTGCAGAAGGCCGGCTACGTGAGTGCCGAGCCCTCTGCTGATGAAGTCGATTACCTGCGCCGGGTGACTGCGCTCATACACGAGCGGCTTGTGCTGCTCAAGGACGCACCGGAGATGGTATCGTATTTCTACCGCGACGACTTCGAATACGACGAAAAGGGAATGCGCAAGTATCTTGCGAAGGACACAACACCGGCTCTTCTGAATGCCGTTAGCGAGAGGCTGAAGCTTGTCGATCCCTGGACCGTAGAGGCAATCGAGCAGGCGGTCCGTGAGGCCGGTGCGAGCCTGGGAATGGAGGGAGGCCAAGTAATCCACCCCGTCAGGATGGCACTTACAGGCCGCACGTTCGGCCCCGGGTTGTTCGATCTGATGGAGGTCATCGGCCGCGACAGGTGCGTAACACGCCTGAGGAGGGCCGCCGGAATGCTGGTATCCGCGTGAGTAGACCTCGACGTGTTGCGTTTGGCTAATTGCGGGTTATTGCGCGAAAACACGCCTATCGCAACAGGCTGCCATTGCCACCGACCTGATGCGGGCCTTGTGGTCGTATATCGGTTTGATCAAAATAGTTTTTGGGGACCGAATCAATGCCGTTTGAAATAATTGACGCCAACACCGTGTTCGGGCCTTGGCCGCCAGTAAGGGCGGACATGTCGGTCGAGCGACTGGTCGCCGCGCTCAGGAACCACGGCGTCTCGAAGGCGCTTGCGATATCGACGGTCGGAGTGTTGCACAACCACAACGACGGCAACGCGGAGACCCTACGCGTGTGCTCGGAGCAATCGATGCTGATCCCCGTAGCCACCATTGATCCGCGCGGCTACTTCGGACCGCCGGGCGCGATCGCCAAGCTGGCGCAGCAGGGATTCAAAATGCTCAGGTTCTTCCCGATGCTGCAGGAGTGGCGACTGGATCACGCAGCGTTCTGCGACATTCTGGACGAGCTCGAATCAATCGGCCTGCCGGTGATGATGCAGGCGCGGGAGACGGGCTATCCCACCGCGCTTGTCAAGAGTTTGGACGCCCACACGGCGACTTTTATTCTCGAAGGCGTATCGTTCGAGAATATGGCCGAGGCGGTGTCCGTCATGCGAAAGCACAAGAACGTGATGGTTGACACGCGGGAACTCAGAGTGCCGGGCGCTCTACGGTTTCTCGTAGACCAGGTCGGGGCCGAGCGGGCTGTGTTCGGCTCCGGATGCCTGCGCAGTTCGCTTGCGTCAGCGCTTGGATATGTGATGGACTCGGAGATAACCGACGAGGCAAAAGCCCTGATCCTGGGCGGCAACATCAAGCGTCTGGTTGGCATGTAAGCCTTTCGTCCTGAGTGGGAGAACGCTTCTACGCATCAAGACGCGACTATTCGTTGCCTTCAGATCGAGAGTATAGCAGAAGTGGACGCTTAACTGTTTCCGGGCTGTTGGGACGGGCATGTCTTCAGCGATTCTTCAGCTTGGTTGAGGAGTGTCGAATCGCAAAAAAACGCTGGACTTGCCATCTAACGCAACAACCTCGCATTCGGGATGAGCTTTGTTGGAGGGGTAGTGTGGCGATAATAGACGTTCATGCTGAGATCGGCACGACGCCGCTGTGGGGAGTGCCTTTTACCGAGGCGAACCTCGCACGCAGCATGCAGAAATACGGCGTCGAGAAGTCCGTCGTGTCGCCAACTATCGGCAAGTACTGCGACTTTCGGCGGGGCAACGCTCATATCGCCAGAGTCGTGAAAACGAACCCGGCGCTCTTGGGATGCGTAGTGGTAAATATCAATTATCCCGAGCAATCCCTGGAGGATATGCACGCACACCTCGGGGACGATTCGATCGCCGGGATAATTCTGACATCCGGCTTGAAGGGCCGACACGTCACGCCGGCCGACGCCGAAGATATCCTGAACGCATATCGGCGTTTTATCAAGCCGGTTTTTGTGCCCACCTGGGACACGGCGTCGCTTTTGGCCGCAAACGAAATGGCACGAGCGTTTGGTGCGATGAAGTTCGTGCTGCTCTCGATGGGCGGCGAAGATTGGCGGGTAGCCACGGTGCTGGCTGAGCGTACTTTGAACCTGGTCCTGGAAGTATCGGGAAGCTTCAGCCCGGACAAGATCAAGTTCGCGGTCGAGCACGTTGGTTCGCACAGGGTGGTATACGGGAGCGGCCTGCCATATGCGGACCCGTCGGCGGTCATCGGTCTCGTCGAGGACGCCGATATCTCAGACGCTGACAAGCGCAATATATTCGAGAATACCGCGAGAAGACTGTTGAAAGTATGAGTTGCCGGTTGCCGGACCGCAAGCGATCGGGCCTGGCCGCCGTGCGGAGAGGCCGTAGATCCCGCACCTGACAACCGGTTTGCTGACAAGCCAGGTTGTTGCGACAGGCGCGTCTTCGGCGTTCGTCCCGGCTAGGCGAGCCGCGTCAAATCACCGAAAACGCCGTATTTGTGTTCTATCGCAACGATCTCGACAGAAAACGCACTTGCCAGGAGGAATCACTATGAGCGCAGCCGAGGCGATTACCGCCGACCGATTCGAGCAAGAGGTCCTGAAATCCGACATTCCCGTGATGGTTGATTTCTGGGCCGAGTGGTGCGGGCCGTGCAAGGCGCTTGCACCCACGGTAGACGCTATAGCAGCAAAATACGCCGGTAAGATGAAGGTATTCAAACTGGACGTACAGACCGAGGCCGCCGTCGCAAGTAAGTACGGCGTTTCGAGCATACCCACGCTTCTGATCTTTAAGGCCGGTGAGGTCGCCGAGCGCATAGTCGGCCTCAAGCCAGAGAAGGAGATCACGGATCGAATCGACCCCCTGCTCGGATAATTCGAGGTCCGAGGCAAATTACTGTATGGCCCGCTGCGCGGCAGCGGGCCATACAGTATCCGAGAATTCAGCCCCCAACTTGCGCCCCGGGGCAATCGGTTGCGTGAAATGACGCGAATCGGGATAAGCCCCGACCCCGATCTAGCCGAAATTATCTCATGTATAATGCACCGATACTCAACCCCGGAGGTAACCAGTTGACGGCCTCTGACAGCGGCGCACCCAGGGAACACCTCGAGCAGCGCCTCGCAGTCGCGCGCGACAAGTCTTTACTCCAAGGCGAAAACGTGATCGCAGAGGTGGAAGGCGACCATGGTCAGGCGATAGTGCTGACTGACCTGCGCGTACTAATCATCAAGGTAGGCCTAACCGCGACGGGCGTCGCCGACGGCAGGCTTGTTGGCGAGTTCCCACTAGATCAGATTAAGGAGGTCAACCTCCGCAAGGGGCCGCTTGGCGGAGTCATCCAGATATGCACCGATAAGAAGCCGCCAACGCCCACTCCAGCCCCGGACAACGTAATCGTTTTCACAGGCCCCCAACGCATGCGCGCGTGCGAGGCCATAGCTGCTAGGATAGCAGCGGCCGTTGGAGTGCCACTGGGCCGGCTCGAACCGTCGGGGCAGGTGCCTGAAGGCAGCCCGACGGAGCAGGCCCAGCAACCACGACAGCAGCGCACGGCATCTGAGCCGCCGACCGTCGATGAGCGAGCCGCACTCACGCAGGAAGCCGCGGGCGAACCGCCCACCGACAGCCAGACAGAAGTTCCGGCTGCTTGGTCCACCGAGCAAACTGTGAGCGCCTCGCAGGAGTCCTCGAGGGAAACTGTTGAACGGCCGCGCCGAAAGTCTTTGGCCGACGAAATCTTCGAGGACATGACGCGGCCCGCTGCGCAGCCCCAACCCGCACCCGACAGGCTGGCACCGAGAGCGGAAGCACCCGGCGAATCCGCTGAGCAGACCAACCAAACGGAGCTAGGGGACACTGAGACTCAGCCCAGTGAGGAGGTGCGTCCGAACCCCAATCTGCCCAGACCTGTGCGCAGGCGATCGGCCGGGGATAGAGTCGTGGTCCTGTTCGGCCTTTTGATAGCCGCGTTGCTCGTGGGAGTCGCGTCCATAGTCCCGCTGAGAATCGCCGAGAGAATGCCGACCCCGAGCGTGAGTCCGTCTGCCGTAATGAACAACTCCGCCGTGCTTCGCCGCCAGCATGCCGTAGTCTCACGCTACGAGACGGAGGTTCGGACAGCGCTGGGTCCTGCCATGGACACGCTCGCGGCGCTCGAGTCGGCTCTGAAAAGCGGAGGCAAGGCCGCCCTTGCGGCAGCTGCGCGGTCGAGCTCAGTTGAGACCGCCTGGCTCAAGCTGGAAAAGCTTGACGCGCCGCCCGGTCTAGCAGGAGCAAAACAGCAGATACTCTCGGGCCTGTTCGCCGCGAGGACGGCAGTTGCTAGCCTCGCGATGGGGGTTCACTCGTCTGAGACCATAGACGCCCGAGACAGCCTGAGAAGACTGAGGGAGGCAAACTCGTTGATCGCCAAGGGCGTCGCGTTGGTCGAAGCTACTCGTCGGGACCTGAAGCAGCAGTTAGATCAGACACATCACGGCACCGGAGTTACACGATAGGTCCGGTCGCGGCGCCATCAGCTCTTGAGAAGTTATATTCCGGGCTGTTGCGATAGGCGTGTCTTCGGCGATTCTCCCGCTTGGTTGAGGAACGTCGAATCGCAGAAAACGCTCGCTTTACGTCCTTTCGGAAAGACCTTACATCCCTGAATCGCCGGATGGAGGTTCGTATTCGTCTGAGGGGTGTTCTACCACCTGCGAGTCGCGTCCGGGCGTCACGCCG
>JBMFPI010000169.1:6278-7719 GCA_049969195.1 Armatimonadota bacterium | reverse complement strand
AAGACCGCATTCACACCCGCCGGGCAAAGAGACAGTGGCAGACAATCTACGCGTATTTGCTCACTGCAGCCGAGTGCGGCTACCTGTCCCTGACCGGCATCGGGACCGGGTCCGAATGTGACGGCATCTCGGGATAATCGGGCGTTTCCAGGCCCGGAACCAAATCGGCTATCTTGACCGGGGCGCCCGTGGCGAAAGAGATGTTCGCCGCAGCGCCGATCAGGATCGAATAGGCTCCCGCGCGCTGGTCGGCGGCCCGCTTGTAAGGGTCTGGCCGCTTCTCCGGTGAGAAGATGTCCTCCAGCAAGACCGGGTCGCCGCCGCCGTGACCGCCCTCACCCGTCCACAGCTCGACCTGGTAGGCCGGAGCCCGCAATGGGTAGATCCGGATCCAAGTCCCTTCTTTCTTGATTGCACCGGGGACGGTCCCATCGCCGGAGATATACACACTCTCCTGCATCGTGTGCTCCAGGCGGCCCTTCGTGCCGTTGAAGCAGATGGTGTATCCCTCCCAGCCACTGAACGCGTTCAGCGAATAGCACAGCGTCGTGTTCCGGGAGTAGGTCACGATCACGTTCATCGTGTCCTCGATGTCAATGTCCGGGCGGAACACGCAGCGGTCGCGATAGTACCCGTCGAATTCCTCGTTGTCGAGATACAGGCTTTTCAGCGCGCCTGAGGTGAGGTCGATCCTGAAACCGCACCTGTCGCCTTCCGGACAGGTTCGGCAGCGCTCATGGTGGCTGGACAGGCCCATCCTCACGGCCATCTCAGGGGTGTAAAACTCCAGCTTGCCGACCCCCACTACGCTCACAGGCACGTCGGAGAGCCACCAGTTTACCAGGTCGAAATGGTGGGTGGCCTTGTGGACCGTCAGCCCGCCGGAGTTTGCCTTGTTCGAATGCCACCGCCGGAAGTAATCGGCGCCGTGATGCGTGTCGAGCATCCAGTGGAAGTCAACCGACAGAATATCGCCGATTGTGCCCTTCATCAACAGGTCCTTGACCTGTGTGCGCGGCGGGGAATATCGGTAGTTGAAGGTCACGCGGCACTTGCGCCCCGTGCGGCGCTGGGCCTCGATTATGCTGCGGCACTTCTCGGCATCGATGGTCATGGGCTTCTCGGTGATAACGTCGCAGCCCAGTTCCATGGCGCGAATGATGTACTCGTGATGCGTGCAGTCTTTTGAGGTGACTATGACTTCGTCGGGCTTTGTCTCGGCGACCATGCGGTCGAAAGCGCCCGGGTCCGCACTGATGTCATAAATCGGCGGCTCGGATCCGGTGCGCTCTTTGCTCACGGACTGGGCGAGCTTGAGCCTGCCGAGATTGCTGTCGCAGAACCCGACGATAGCGGCGTGTTGCGCATAGTCGCCTTCAATCGCCCTGCGGTAGAAGTCGGATCTGCTTCCGGTGCCGACGACGGCGAACCGGCGCACGCC
>JBMFPI010000169.1:0-6268 GCA_049969195.1 Armatimonadota bacterium | reverse complement strand
GCTGGAGTTGATGTGCTGCACGTTACCAGTCCTCCCAAAAATTTCCGGAACACGCCATTCGACACGTCTTGCGTCTGTGGCGGGTTCCGGTCTTTTCTCTTTGCAGGCTACTGCGATAGGCGGATTTCCGGCGATTCTCCCGTTAAGTCAAGGAGCGTCGAATCGCCGAAAACACCGGGTTTGGGTTCTGTCGCAGCAGCCTCTGTTGGCGAAAGGGCAACGGGTTCCGGGACGAGAGTCACCGCCTTACGTTGTAGAATGCCGCCATTCCCGGGTACCGGGCCGCCTCGCCGAGCTCTTCCTCGATCCTCAGAAGCTGGTTGTACTTGGCGACGCGCTCGCTTCTGGCGGGCGCGCCGGTCTTGATCTGGCCGGCGTTGGTGGCGACTACAAGGTCTGCGATGGTGGTGTCCTCAGTCTCACCGGAGCGGTGGCTTACGACGGCAGTCCAGCCCGCCCGCTTCGCCATATCGATGGTGTCCAGGGTTTCAGTCAGGGTGCCGATCTGGTTGAGCTTGATCAGAACCGAGTTCGTCGCGCCCATCTGGATGCCCTTGCGCACGCGCTCGGTGTTGGTGACGTAAAGATCGTCGCCGACGATCTGGACCCGGTCCCCTATTCGCTCGGTGAGCATCCTGAAGCCTTCCCAGTCATCCTCGGCCATGCCGTCCTCGATGGAAACTATGGGGAACTTGTTAACCAGCCCCTCGTAGTAGTCCACCATTTCCTCGCTGGTGCGCGTTACGCCTTCGCCCTCGAAGACGTACTTGCCGTCTTTGAACATCTCGCTGGCGGCCGGGTCGAGCGCTATCATGAACTGGTCGGGCGTCTTGTAGCCGGCCTTATCGATTGCGTCGAGAATGCACTCTATGGCTTCCTCCGACGTTTTGAGGTTCGGTGCAAACCCGCCCTCGTCCCCGATTGATGTCGAGAGCCCGGCGGCTTTCAAGACCTTCGCCAGGTTGTGGTAAACCTCGGCACACACGCGCAGTGCCTCCGCCCAGCTCGACGCGCCGACCGGCATCACCATAAACTCCTGGATATCGACCGTGTTATCTGCGTGCTTGCCGCCGTTGAGGATATTCATCATCGGCACGGGAAGGTCTTTGGCGTTCACACCGCCGATGTAGCGATATAGAGGCAGCTTGACGTATTCCGCCGCACACTTGGCGCACGCCAGGCTCACGCCCAAAATCGCGTTCGCGCCAAGCTTGCCCTTGTTGGGCGTGCCGTCCAGGTCGATCATGATCTCGTCAATTGCGGCCTGATCGGTAACGGGATAGTTCACCAGCTCCGGCGCGATGACTTCGTTCACGTTTCTGACTGCGTTCAGGACCCCTTTGCCAAGGTATCGGTCTTTGTCGCCGTCGCGCATTTCAAGCGCCTCGTGTGCCCCGGTGGATGCCCCGGACGGAACCGCCGCCCGGCCCATAGTGCCGTCCTCAAGGTAAACCTCTACCTCTACTGTGGGATTACCTCTGGAGTCGAGTATTTCTCTGGCTACGATTTCGTCTATGTACACAGCAGTCACCTCACGCTTGGGTAATTGATACGTCGCCTGGAACGTGATTAGCGGCCCGTCTGTGCGGGCGGGTGCCGAACTGAGACTCGGCGAAACATCCCTACAGCCGGGCCACAAACCGAATTATTATAACACTCGCCTGCCGCTAAGGTCCAGGGGTGTTGCGTTGGAGGCAGTTGCTATACAACACACACCCGGCATTTCGGCGGTACTCTCGCTCGGCTAAAGAGCTTCGAATTGCCGAAAACGTGCTTATCCCGTCGGCCTGGATGAGAGTCGTTGTGATGGAACGCATACCCGGCGTTTTCGTGGCGGGTTGGAGATTGCTACGTGATCGTCCGGGGCAACATGCTTCGGACGATCACGACCCCCTCCCGCAACGTGAAGATCACCGGCCCCTAGTCGTTGCGACGTCTTCTGCCCTCGAAATCGGTGTACGAACTGATGTCGGCGTCCCAGAACTCGAGCGGCACGGGTATCTTGCCGCTGCCGTTGGGCGCGTCGATAACATAGGTCGGACACGCTAGCCCCGACAGCGTACGTCGCAGCTCGGTCATGATGTGTCTCTCCCTTGCCGGGTCGCATCGAAAGTGGGCAGCCCCCGGCACTGGGTCGCATCGATAGATATAATAAGGCCTCACACCGATCTCGAAAAGCCCAGTGAACAGGTCATAGAGGGTCTGGTAATCGTCGTTGACGCCCTTCAAGAACACGCTCTGGCTGTAGAGGATCGCGCCGGCGGCGATCAGGTCTTTCACACAGCTCACAGTGCGTCGGGTGATCTCCGCGGGATGTTCGAAATGGATCCCCACGTACACGGGCTTGCGTACGCGCGCTATAGCGTCAAGTTTGCGCCGGTTCACCAGACACGGATCACTCACAGGTGCCCGGGTGCCGATACGGATCACCCTGATCGTCTCGAGCGCGCTGATGCGTTCGAGCGCGTATTCGAACAGTTCGTCGTCGACCGTGAATGGATCGCCCCCCGATATGATAACCTCGCGCACCTCGGGATGCTGCTCGAGATACTCCGCCCACGCATCCACGCGGGCCGAATCGACCTGGCCGTCCGTTTCGCCCTCAATCAGCCTGCGCCTGGTGCAGAACCGGCAGTACGCTGCGCAATCGGCGGTCAGGAGGCAGAGCACGCGGTTGGAGTACTTATTGATCATTCCCGGCACGACCTCGTGCTGCTTCTCGCGCAGCGGGTCGGGATCTCCCGTGTTGTCGGACGCGAGTTCCAGCTCGGTGATCTCAAACTGCCGGCGTATCGCAGCCTCGCAGACCATCAGGCTTTCGATATACTCGGATGTTTTCTGTATCACGATCAGGCTACCCCTTTTGGCCGGTGTTGCGGTAGAATGCGCCTATCGCAACAGCTCCTCTTGCTGACAGCTACTCGCCTCTCGACACGGCATCATCACCGCATCGGACATCCCGTGTATGAGTTTCTTCTCCTTAGAGCACGCGGTGGCCAGCACCCCGGCAAGTTCCGCACGCTCATCGATCACAAAGTAATACGGGCACAGCCGCACGCGCGCTTCCATCGCGGCCGCCGAATCGCGCGTTTCATCCCAGAATTCGACTCCGACCACCGCCGCCTCCCGGAACGGCTGGATCACATACGGCGACGACCCGAAAGACGCGAGCGCATCATCCACCGCCCGGCTCCATTCCTGTTGCGGCATATCATGGCCGATCCTGACGCCGCGGCTCCCCCACGCAAGTGCAGAAAAGCCCGACGGCTTAATCACGAGCCTGCGTTCCTTCTGCGTGGCGTCGCGGATCTCGCGCCAATCGCGGATCGGACCGCCTCGATACCTGAACCCGGATATCTCCGCGTGGGGGGGCACCGGGCGGCTGTCCATTATCCAGGTCGGCGACACGGTTTGCAGAAGAAGCTCATAGTTCTTGGCGCACATAGCGCGTATCCAGTACTCGCGCAGCGGCGCGGAATGCAGGAGCGCGAGCAGCAGTTTTTCCTCAAGATGATGCTTATACGGCGGGGTCACCACAGCTAGCCGCTTTTTCGCCGCATACGCAATCAGCTCGGCCTTGGGGATGTTCGGGAGATCAAAGAGCTCAAAAAACCTGTAGACCACGTCGACGCGTCTTTGAGCGCCGTCTACGAAGAGCCCCTCCTCCGTAAATCGCACCTGCCTAGGATGGACTGCGTGCGCCTCCAGCCCCGTGTGCCTGAGCTGGTCGGCGAGATAGCTCATCTCGGGGCGATAGTCTTCGGACTCGTCCGACACGACAATGGCGCACACGGGGTCATCACGGCCCGCCGCCTCGCGCAATATCGAGCGGAACCCTTCGAGCATTCCGCGCGGGCTTCCGACAAGCTCGAACCCCGCGGACTCGTAGGCCGCCGAGAGGCAGTCCAGGTGGCCGATCCCGCCGGGCACGCTGTCGAGTTCCGTTATGGCGAATCCGTGCTCGGTGATGAGTATATCCGGCCGGATCACGCGCGGCAGCGCTCGCTTCTGGTAGTTCATCCGCGCATGCCGCCGGAGGTCATCCGGCTTGCCGATGTCCAGGTATTCCGCCGCCCACTCCGGCTCGCCGCGCAGGTAGAGCGCGTTAGCCGCCCTGTAGAACTCCAGCAGAGCCGCGCCAAGATCGCGCAGCTTTGTGACCTGGTCCGGGCCGAGTGGGAAGGGTTCGGGACTCACCAGATGCTTGCGCCCCTTGCCGTCGAGCCAGAGACCGGCATCAATGAGCGCGGATCCTACCAGCCTGCAGACGCTCGCACCCGTCAGCGCGCTGCCCGAAGCCGTCTGCACACTCGAAGGCAAGTTTGATACTACCCCCAACGTGGGGCCGCCCTCAAAGGCGACCTCTGCCCTGGTATTTACCCCGGCACTCGATCCTGCAAACTCGCGCGAGGCTTACTTGTCAGTTTAGTGCAAGAGGGCACGAAGGTCAACCCCGCCCGGTGGCTGGTGTGCGTTCAGTCTTGCAGGCGCGAACGCCAGTAAGACTGAATTGATACCATGCGCCGACAGGAGTTGACTTGGTGACTCGTCTGGGAGTATACTTCACGAACACCGACTGTCGTGCTTTGGGAAGTGAGCATCGGACAGAACTGTTTTTAAGGGAGGCGTCGGACTTGGGGGGCATTCGTCTGGAGACCGCATTCAGAGACGTTGACGGCAAGAAGGTTCTTGATGTCGTGGGCGAGATAGACGTCTACACCGCTCCTAAGTTCAGGCAGGCAGTCGACGAGATGCTGGAAGCAGGCGAAGATCACCTGTTGATCAACATGGCGGGGGTGACGTATATGGACAGCAGCGGCTTCGGCACATTGCTGTCGGCCACCAAACGACTTAAGCCCAAGGGCGGCACGGTCAATCTGGTCAACTGCAGCCCCGCCATCGACAGGATACTGCGCATAACCCGGCTGAACGCGGTTTTCTCCACATACGACAGCCTGGAAGAAGCCCTCAAGGCGATCAAGGGCGCCTGATCTAGGCCTAAGCCATAGCCGCTTTTCCGGCGACCCTCGCCCTCCAGTTGAGGAACTCCGGATCGCCGAACCCCGGGGTTGCGTTCTGTCCCAACAACCTTATGAGCTGATTTCACGCTCGTCATTCTATCTGCGCGTCCGCGCCGTTACGTGTTGAGGCAAGAACTATTTCGGTCTACAGCATCTGCCAGCACCCGACATAAGAACGGGGCAATTCCGATACAGGCATTTCCGGTCATTTCGCTGCTTAGTTTAGGGGCGTCCAATCGTGCAAAGTGCCGGGTTTGCGTACTATCGCAATGATCTCAAGACCGAAGCGGTTGCTCTATGGCGGCCGTGGCGGGGTTTTCCGGATTGAATGCCGTCAGGATCGGCTAGTGGCCGGGGTCGCGGTCCATCCAGAGGTTTGTGTAGCCAACGGGGGCCCAGCCGTGGCCCATTCGCAGCCTTCTGGCGTGGCCGTCAGCGAAGACGAATACGGAGCCGTCACCGTGCGGGTAATCGGGGAACATATTGGCGCGCCAGCCGGGTTTTCCGGATGCTATCAGTGAGTCGCCATAGTCGCCGAATGCATAGCACATCCACATGATCTTCTTCGACGGCGGCAGATATCGCGGACCGCAGATGTTGTCTTTCTCGAGATCCAGGGCCTGAACCTCGGCAATTGTGCGCCCGGCGCCGTGGCCGGTCAGGCTGTCGTCCTGAAACCCGCGGTCTCCGTCCACGAACCCCTGTCCTCCGCCGTCATTGCCTCTGGGCAGCCAGCTACACTGATAACCGTAGGCGTACTGCTGGGTATAGTAGCCTTTGGGGCTGGGGCAGATCCAGATCTGGTCGTTCTTGACGTACGGCTTCAGCTGGTACTGCCTGTATTGCGATACTTCCTGACGCCAGTATTGCTCCACAATGCTGGGAGTCCCCGGCCAGTCATAAGGACCGGGCTTTTGGAGCTGCGACCATTCGGCTTCCGACAGCGCCCTCGGAAAGCGGCCGTCCCACTCGTCCATATACATAAAACAAGCCTTCGCCAGCTCATAGCCGTGCGCTATGCACTTAGACGTCCTGGCACAATCCACCACCCTGGCGAACACAGGAAAAAGCAGCATCGCCAGAATCGCGATGATTGCGATCACAACCAGCAGCTCGATGAGGGTGAAACCTCTTCTTGCCATAGCAAAAGGGCTCCTGACCCCCGGCTCACGCGAGCAAAGCCGACGGAACTGAGCTCCGTCGGTCCCTCGCCCCCCACCGGGTAGGGCACCCCATATCCATCGTAC
>JBMFPI010000168.1:0-7719 GCA_049969195.1 Armatimonadota bacterium | reverse complement strand
GAGTGAGCGTCAGCACTATCTTAACAACGGGCCGCTCCGTAGCTGCCGAGGACCTGGGCAGATTCACCGGCATACCTTTCGCCGTAGTCATCGCAAGAGAAGCGATCATGAAAAACACCAGCAGGAAGAATATGGTGTCGATCATCGGGACGATCTCGATGCGGGCTCGCTTAGGCTGATAGGCGCTTATTTTCATTGAAGCCCTCCCCGATGTCCGCGAGCACGTTCACCATTGCCGTGCCCCGGGTTTCCATCTCGGCGACTATGTGCTTGATGCGCTCTTGGAGATGGTTGTAGCCGATAAGCGTGAATATGGCGATAGTAAGGCCCGCGGCGGTTGCGATCAACGCCTCGGCAACGCCGCCGGTGATGGCCGTCGGCGTGCTGATTCCTTCTTTGGCGGCGATGACATGGAAAGCGGATATCATGCCGGTAACGGTTCCAAGCAGGCCCAGCAGCGGCGCGATGGTGATGATCGTGTCAAGCGCCCCGAGGCGCTTCGTCAGGTTCCTGGTCTCAAGCGTGCCCTGTTCCTCCATCGCGCGCTCGCTCCCGCGCTCGCCGAGATGCCTGGTTTGTATCCCGGCGCGAAGCACGCGCGTCACGGGGGTGTCCTGCGCTTCGAGTATCTGGATAGCCCGGTCCACGTTTCCGTCGTAGAGGGCATCCTCTGCCCTGCGAACAGTCTGCGTGACGTCTGCCTGCGCGCGCCTGATTGTAACGTAACGCTCAATTATCACCGTTACCGATATCACCGAGCACGCAACGAGCGGGATCATAACATACCCGCCTTTGGAAAGCAGATCGTACGCGCTTACTATCCAGGTCATAGCCACCTCCTGATTTTGGGCAACGTGTCGTCAGCGCCGCGGCTGATCGCCGTTGATCCATCACATATCTTGTGCCGCCTATAGGTGTTTTCGGCACAACACAAAGAAGTTTTCAGCCTCGAAGTCTACTCATACTCGATCGGGTCCCGAACCCCAGCCCGGGCAAATCCGGCCAGCCGCAGCCTGCAGGAATCACACCTTCCGCACGCCTTTTCGCCTCCCAGATAACAGCTCCAGGTGAGCGAGTAATCGACCCCCAACTTAATTCCGAGTCTTATCGTGTCCGCCTTGCTGCACTCGATGAGCGGGGTATGAATCCTATAACTTGCCTCACCCTGGATCGCAGCTCTGGTCGCCAGGTTCGCCATCCGCTCGAACGCCCGGACGAACTCCAGGCGGCAGTCCGGGTAGCCGCTGTAGTCGACCTGGCTTACACCAATGAATATGTCCTGAGACCCGATTGTTTCTGCATACGCCAGCGCAAGTGAGAGGAAAATAGCATTGCGCGCGGGGACGTAGGTAGCCGGAATTTCCGAAGCGATCTTGTGCGCCGTCCTGTCCAGAGGGACTTCGGCTTGCCCGGTAAGCGCACTAGGAGCGATCTCTCGCAGATCGAGCGGGAGGATACAATGCTGCTTGACGCCGAGACTTGCCGCTATCGCCCGGGCACTTTCGATTTCACGGCTGTGGCGCTGGCCATACTCGAAAGAGAGCGCGTAGAGCTCGTAGCCTTCCGAGCGGGCAATCGCTGCCGTCGTGGCGCTGTCCAACCCGCCGGAGAGCAGGACAACGGCATTCACGTGATTTTGTCTTCGCGATTCGTCTGCCAACTTCTCAGCCCGTACTCTGAATTCGAGGCAACTCAGTCTAGCTCAGGTGTACAGCTATGTCAAGCTTTGTCGGAAAGAAGCTGTACAGATAGATGTGTTCTCGGCGATTCTCGTATTTAGTCGAGGAGTATCGAACCGCCGAAAACGCGCCTATCACAACGACGTTTGCAGCCTGTGTCTTGACAGCCAATCGGAGGCAACAATATAATGAGCCTGGCCCGAGTTCGGGTTGCGCTTTTTGCCGCGGTTAGTCGCGGTAGTGGCCAGTTTATCGGAAGTGAGCAGTTATTCCGGTCATAGGAGGTGAGGGAAGCTGAGAATTCGCGCGAAAGAACTCAGGAAAGCCAGAAAGCGCGCTCAGGACAGGTACAAGCAGCGCTTGCGCGAAGAGCGCGATAAGAAGAAATAACCACAGACCAGGCACTTGCGCCGGGACCCAAAGTCAGCATTTTCGGCGACCAGGAACTCTCAAACTTGGCGGCGGAATCGCCGGAAACACGGTTGTCGCAGCAACCTGACGGACACACATCCTGTCGGGGCGGCAGGGTACGGTTCCTTCGCGCACAAGGGGCGGAAGCATTTGGTTGACACTCCCCCGGGGTGACAGGTGTCCAGGTTTGCCGGGGTCCTCGCCGCAAGCAAGCGGGGGAGTTTTCCCGCACGGGACAGTTAATTTGCGTCGTAAGAAAACGTCATCCTCAGCGAAGCGAGGAATCTCTTCATCACGTTCAGATCCTTCGTTGCCCTCAGGATGACGTTGCCGGGAATCGGGATGGCATTCAGGGCGAGATGTCATCCCGATTGCTGTAGCTGAACAGACTCGCGTAGCCGCCCCGTTGTGCGGTCGATCGCTCAATAAAGAGACGGCACGAGGTTGTCCGCTGAGCGCTCCGCGAGCCGGCTGGTTTTTGTCTTCTCGTCAAACTCCACCCAGAGACAGTTGTCTACCGCGTCGTGAATGGATTCAACGTGCGTGATCAGGATTATCTGCTCGAACCGGTTCTTGAGGCTCTGCAAGAGGGCTACAACATTGTCCCGGCGGGACTCGTCAAGCGAGCCGAACACCTCATCGAGTATCAACAGCGAAAACGACTGCCCGGCGCGGTCGGCAATCATCTGCGATATCGCCAGCCTCAGCGCCAGGTTGACGATATCGTCCTCCCCACCGGAGATAACGGGCTTTTCCTCGCCGTCGTCAACGATGAGGGCCTTGTAGTCGTTGTTGACCCTGAGCACGTTGTAGCGGCCGTCGGTCATCACAGCCAGCAACTCACTGGCTACGGATTCGAGCTCGGGCCGGATTCGGTCGTTGAGTTCAGCCCGCAGTCTGTCGAAGGCTTCTGCAAGGACCCGCAGATGCAGGTGTTCCGATCGCTTTGACTTGAGCTCAGCGAGCCTCGACCTGTGCTTTTCCTCCTCCCCCCTGACGGCTTCGAGAACGGCAGATGCCGCTGCGACCTCGCCTTTGCGTCTTTCAAGGTCGATGGCTGCGGCGTTCAGCCGTGCCGCTGCGTCCTCATATTCCTTAGTGATCTCCTGGTGATCCTGCGGCGAGAACGCTAGCTCAGCAAGAGATGCCTCCGACTGCGAGATGCGAGCCCTCAATACTTCGGCCTGTCGTGCAAGATCCTTTTCTTCGTCTCGAACCGCGGGTTCGCGCTGTAGAGACGTCTGCAGCTCGATGCAGCGCTTATAGACCGGTTTCAGCTCGTCCCCGATCCTTTGCAGCTCGCGAAACCGTGCCTGATCAAAGCCCTTCGGAAGGGCATCCAAGCGCGCGCGCAGGTTTTCCAGTTCCGCGCGCCGCGTCTGCGCGTCGGCTGCGAGCCTTTCCTGCTCAACTACCCGGGTGTCGGCCTCCGTCTTTTCCGTTCGGAGCGTTTCTACCTGTGCTGCAATCTGATCGCGGTCCGAGGCAGCCTTGTCAAGCGCGCTCGTATCGCGCTCGATCCTGTCCTGTTCTTGCGCTAGCAGCACAAGACGCTTTGTCAGCGCCTCGATCTCAGCGTCGAGGTTGCCGAGCACCTTCTCCAGTTCGCCGGCGAGTGGCCGCTCGCACGTCGGGCATCTGCCCTCCGAGCCAGCCTCGGCGATTCGCGCGCGGTTTGTCTGCAACTCAGCCTTGCGGGATTCAAGCTCCGTGATCTGGGCTGCAAGTCCGTGCAGGTGAGCGACTCGCTCCTCACGCAGCTTCTGAAGCGCCTGGTCGGCCTTCGCGAGCAGGTTCTCAGCCTCCCCAAGTGCAGTCTCGGCCCGCGTCCGCCGATCCTGCGCGGAGGCCAGTTGAGTGAGCCGGGATTCAAGCCGTTTCAGATCGGATTCCAGCGTCTTGATCTGGCCGGCAATCTGTTGGCGCTCGCCTTCGTGTTCCTGAAGAGCCTTCAGCAGCTTGAACTCACGTCCCGCATCCTCGTAACGCTTGAGATCGGGTTGGAGCGACTCGAGTTCCTTGCGCATCGACTCAAAGCCGGCGAGTTCCGCACGAAGCTGCGCTAGGCGCGTTTCCGAGTGTGTGAGGTCAGACCTATCGATCTCCAGCCGCCGCGTCAGATCCTCATACCTCTTTGCCTTCTGATCCGAGGCCTCTTTCAAAGGTTTCAGCTTCTCAAGAGCCTCCTGCGCCGACTTGTGTTCGAATTCGGCTTGTCCGAGAGCGCTGGATGCGTTCGCGAGAGTTGACTCCGCGTCTTTCCGGCGCTTTTCGAGTTCTTGCGGGTCGGCGAGTCCCCTTTCGAGGCCGTCGATCTCTCGTGCCAGCCCGAGACGGTCCTGGTTCGCCTGATCTCGCGCCCTGGTAAGCCGGTCGTAGCCGAGCATCCGGCTGATCGCGGCCTCCCTCTGCCTGCCGTCAAGCGCGGCCATGAACTCCAGCTCCTTCTGAGCCGTAAAGAAGCTCGTGAAAAACGCTCGGTAGTCCATTCCCAGGATTCGAGCGACGGCTTCCGAGACCTCGGCCATCCCCGTGCGCAGCGGGCGGCTGTCAACTTCCAGAACAGCCTGTCCGCTCCTGCCGCTCGGATCGAGCAGGCGAACAGCTCTGTAAATATGTCCCCCGAGTTCGAAAGTCAGTGCTGCAGAGGCCTTTGCGCCGCCCGGTGAAGCAGCGGATCGGATAGTGTCGTTTGTGCCGCGGACTGCCGGGGCGCCGTATAGCGTCCACGCGATCGCTTCCAGAATGGTCGTCTTGCCGGCGCCGTTCGGCCCAATAATGCCGGTCACGCCGTCCTGGAACGTAATCGACGTGTCTATGTGCTGCCGGAAGTTCTTCAGTTCGAGGCTGACAAGTTTCATTCCGTCGACACTTGCCCGACCAGGTACTCTCGACCGAGCCTTATGAATCGGCTGCGGTCGATGGCCGGGTCGATCTGGTAGTCGCGCGCGAACTCGTCCCATTCTTCTTCGAGAGCACGCGACGGCCCGACCTCGCCGGCCTGGGTTTGCCTGCTATGTCTTTGCGGCGGCCGAAGCTGCAGGTCGAAGTGCAGCGCTTCCGAGCGAACCTGCCTGATTGCGGCATAATCGAGATCGGTCTGGACGGACCGGTGCACATTCTCTACGACAAGCCGAACGATCTTGTTTGCGTAACCTCCCTCTATAGCGGTTAGGCGCTGCTGTATTTTCGTGTTTAGCTCATCGGCGGCGTAGTCCGATGCGTCAATCGGGCGCAGGTCGATTACCTCTCGCGTGGCGATTCTGTGGAACTCGACTAACCGCCGCTCATCCAGGTCGTATTCGATGAAGCCTTTGTGCTTCCCAGTTTCGGCCCAGATGTTGGTGCTCGTATACTCCAGTGACCCGGCATAGAACGCGTTGGGGGCAAGCTGCTCGAAGACGTGGTAGTGCCCGAAGGCGATATAGTCCCAGGCATCCGATATCACCTGGGACCGACTGATTTCATACAGGTCATAGGCATGCCGGACAATTCCCTCAACCGTGCCGTGCGCCAGCAGAACGTTGTACTTGCTCTCGGGATCTGGCTCAATCTTGAGGGAAGAAAGCTGCGGCAGCGCACGATGGCAGAGGCAGAATACAGATGTGTCTAGGTTTTTGGGTCTAACCTGCACATACTCGGTGTGCGCCGCGTAAATCCCCGGAAGGTTGGTGAGCAGGTCTAGTATGCATCCGGTATCAGCGGAACGCGGCGAGTCGTGGTTCCCGCCGATGATCACGATTGGTGCGTCGGTCCGCTGTCTGAGCCCGGCGAACTCCTTGAAAGTGTGCTGGATAGTAAGATTGCTGGGGCGCACTACGTGAAAAAGATCGCCTGCGATCAGGATCAGATCGGGTTGAATCTCAGCGGTTTTCGCGAGTGTTCGCCGAAACGCATCGAAGACATCCGCCTCGCGAATGTTTACTCCGCTGCGGTTGACGCGATTGTATGCTCTGTAGCCGAGGTGCGGATCCGCTATGTGTGCTATTCTCATTGTCTGTGTCGGGTCCTGACGAATCGGGGCGCCGCGCTCATATGGTCTCAAATGGATCCGAGCCGTCGCTGCCCGCGTCCTGGACAACTATCGGGGGCGTGTCGTCAACAACAGGCGCTATCCCGGCCTTCTTTCGGATTGCATTTTTGAAATACGCGGCCGGGTCCTCGGGCACGCGCTGGAGAGTGAGGTTCATTGCTCGAACGACTTCTTGCTGGTCGGATGCGGATGCCACTACGTCCTTCACATCATTCCGGCTTAGCGACGGGTCCAGGCGCGAGAGGTTGCGCCACACGGCCTCTTCCAAGGGCAGATCCTCCGCGGGCGGAAACGCTTTTATCCCGTCAGGGCCGCGCATCACGTTCGGCCGCGGGAACTTCACGAATATTGGTTGAGCAAAGTGCGGGTGGCGAATCATAAGCTGGCCTTTTGAGAGTGTCGCCAGCTTCTCCTTGGTGGCCGAGCTCAACACTTGATAGCCTGGCGTAGCAAGCTCGTCCATGTCCATTCGTCCATATATGCACGTTGCCGAGTTGCCGACGATGCGCTTGTGCACCTGGCTGCGGAACTGCTGGGCCGAGAACAGGACCAGCCCTAGGTATCGTCCACGCTCGGATATATCCAGCAGGGTCTGTCGCAGATAGGTGTCGGGCCCATCGGACGGCGCGTACTTATTGAGCTCGTCGACGACCACGATCACGTGCTTCACCCCGAGCTTCCCGGCCTCGAGATACTGTCTAAGTTGGGAGACAATTCTTGTAAAAACCAGGTCCTGCGCCTGCGGCTCGAGGTTGGCCACATCGATTACATACACCGTCCGGTCTTCGAATTCGCCCCAGGGCAGGTCGGAGGTAAATTCATCGGGGCTGATCAGCCCTTTGTACCGTGTGCTCAGGTTCGAGAGGCGGTTGTGAACCTTTCGGATCGTTGCGTAGTGGTGCGTCTTCCATTCGGACTTGTTTGATTCCTCCATCTCCCGCATGACAAGGTCGAACCATCGGTTCAGGTCCTGGAAGTTGCGGACGGTAATCGACTGGCCGTTAACCTCCGTGGTCTGATCCACTACTCGCTGGTTTATGAACTGGATCAGGGCGTCGGCCTTGGCGTCGATGTCGTCGCGGTTCAGCACCACCTCGGTATACTGCAGAATGTCCTTTAGTCCCCAGGACACGGGCGTAACCGAGCCAACCAAGTCAGGGTGCGTACGAAGTGTGTTTAGGTTTACCCGGTCAGACTTGAACGGGGCGTAGTACTTCACCTTGCGGAAAGGTTCGCAGGGCACGCCCAGAATAAGATACATCTCGTGCTCGCGGTCGTCGATCCCGTCACAGCGGGTTGTCTCTGAACCCGACTCGGCTCCCGCGCATGCGTCGGGGCCGGTTTGAGTGTCGGCCGGGGCGAACGCTGGGAAGTCGAGAAAAAGCATATCCGAGCCTTTGACGTTGAAGCAGACTACCGCGACATCCTCACGGAAGTGCTCGAATATCGAGAGCAGCACGAACTCAATGGCGCTCGTCTTGGTCGCCAGCCCAGACACCCCGGTCAGGTTCAGGTGCGCGGCCTCGGGACCCAGCAAGAACTCAGAATCCAGGTAGACGGGCGAAAGCAGGTCGCCGTTCTGATAAAGTCCGACCG
>JBMFPI010000167.1:0-7721 GCA_049969195.1 Armatimonadota bacterium | reverse complement strand
ATCGCGCGCTCGATCTCGAAGAGCTTGTTGATGTATCTCAGGCCCACGTTGACCATATGAGACGGATCGTTTCGCTGACTCTTCGGCAGGACCTTTGCGGCATCGGTAAACTTGCGACGCGCGTGCGCCCAGCAGCCTACAAGCCTCACATTGGGCAGGTCATTGTAGCCCGCGTAGCCGTCGGCGTGCAGATATCCCGCGAAACCCGTGAGGAATCGCCTCGCATGCTCACCGTCCCGGGTCGGTTGGTATTCGTAACAGACAACCGGCGGGCCGTCTCGACCAGACCGATACCTCCAATTCTCAAGGCCCTGTGTGATCTAGGTGGCAGCGGCGAAGTCGGGTTGGTCCTGGACAGAGTTTATGAAATGGTCAAAGACCATCTCAAGCCGGCGGACCTGGAGCCATTGCCGTCGGATCCTACCTCCGTTCGTTGGCGCAACACCGCTCAATGGGCGAGATGGGATCTGGTCGAACGTGGTCTCATCACGCGTGGTTCTACTCGCGGAACATGGGAAATAACGGAAGCCGGCAGACGCTGGCTCGAGCACGAGAGCGAGCAGGCGACGCCCACTACCGAATGGGAACAACAGAGTCTTAGCTCCAGTTCGTAAGCGTCTAAGCAGGCCTGCCCAAGGGTATCAGTTCGCTCTATTGGACGCAAACACTCGGCGCACCTAATCCTCACTCCGACCCTCTCCCGTAAACGCAGAGGGAGCTTCTTTAAGCTGCGGGAAGGGCTATTTGGACTCGGCCCCGTCCTTGCGCACGGCAAAGTTCCCGCAGCGCACAACACCTATTGCAGAGGGATCGCAGTCAGCGTTGCAGAAGGTACTTGCACGCGGATTGTTGCCGTAGCACGCAAGCCGGGCAGTTTCCGAGATTTGACGGAGCTTGGCTAAGCGGGAGAATCGCCGTAAACGCACTTGTCGCAACGGGCCGCGACAGTTACGATCGGCGACCACCCTGTGTATACGGACAAGGGCGCCCGGTTGAGAGGATCGGACCATGGACACACCAAGAAGCCCGCTAGCGATTATTGGCTACTTCATACTTGGCCTGATCGTGATCGCAGTCGCGATCAAGGTGATCCTGTGGGTTCTCAGCGTTCTGGCCACGCTGGTAGCCCTCGTTATTACGGTAGCGATCGTGGCCGGTATCGGCTATCTGGCTTATCTTTTCTTGCGGGCGTTGGCCCGGAGCTCGTTGTAGCCGGGGATCAATGGATTCACTCCGGCAGCGAGGTCAGTGCAACATAGGCGGAACCCGCCGCTTCGATATTCCTGCGCTGCCCGGCCCGGCACGCAAGATCGTCGAGAACGCCCCTGTCGCAACATCCTGAAAACAGGCCGTGTTCCCCCCTGTTGGCGCGCCACTTGTTCTGATGCTAAGCCTCCGGCTCGGGCCCGGCCACCGGCTCGGGCGGAGCCTCGCCCGATACCAGGCGCTCATTGATGAACTTGACGCTGGCCATTTCCGACGGGTCGACGCCGCGCATCATGGCCAGATAGTAGCTCACGTAGTCGCCCAGGTAAATGCCGTAAAGCATTCGTTCGATGGTGGTCGCGCCCTTCATCTCGACATGGACCATCCCGAACTTTCGCAGAAGCTCGCCGGCCGCCTCCATAAGCGGGAGGTTCTCGTTAGTCTTGTCGGACGGGTCGGTCAGGAACACGAATGAGGGCGCGCAACGGCCTTCACACGGCTGTTCCCACGCGCATATCTCGCCGTCAACAATGCCCGGGAACGTACCTATGCACGCGGGCGTCTTGCTGTTCGCGCCTATCTGGCTTTTCCATCGGGCCGCTACAAGCGCACGATACCCGGCAGCGCCGTAAACTATCGGGACCCTGCCGAAGACCGCCTGCGCGATTTGCTTTGCCGGGTTACGGGCCAGCGGTGTGTTTGGCCGCAGGAACTCTCTAGTGTTCTTGAGGAGTTTAACCGCCTGCGATGCGTTTTCAACCGCCCCAACAGCCAATCCAATCGCCTCAACAGCCGCTATGGGCACAAGCGCCAGGTAGCCGATCGCGCAGCGGGAAGGCTGACCGGATGGAATGCTCAATACCATTCGGGGATCGGCGGCAGCCGAGCGCAGGCGCGAGCCTGACGTGATGCAAATCGCTTTCGCGCCACGCTCCTGCGCCGTGCGGCAGGCTCGCAGCGCAGTCGGGCTGTTGCCCGTATAGTCGATAACGAACACAAGGGATTCCGAGCCAACACACAACGGCATGGTGCTCACGTGCCGGCTCATAACCGGCACCTCGGCTGTTTCTGCGAGCGCCTCGCAGGCCAGATCAGCGGCCAAGCCGGAATCGCCGACGCCGACGAAAACAATCACATTTGGCTTGATGGCGACGGGACCCATAGCGAAGCTGCGGCCGATGCCCAGTGCCGTCTCGCACTGCTCCGGCAGCTCGTTGAGGAGCCTGACCAAGTTCTTCCTGTCCAGCTCGTGCATTCCGGCTGGATCGTCTAGGATCGGCCTTTGCTGCTCTGCGGTCATGACGTTCCCCCCATTACGGGAGGCCGTTGCGATGAAAGGCAAACACGGCGTTTTCGGCGATTCGACGCTCCTCGAGTAAGTGGCAGAATCGCCGAAAACGCGCTTGTCACAACAGCCCCCGTTACTACCGTGCTACGGTACTGCGGAACCACCGTACCGGGACACTTCTTTCACTCTGCCGTGAACGGCAGCAATGCGATCTCCCTGGCCCTCTTGATTGCGCGGGTTAGCGAGCGCTGATGGGATGCGCAGGTCCCCGTGGTCCTGCGCGGCAGTATTTTGCCGCGGTCTGAGACGAATCTGCGGAGACGATTGACGTTCTTATAGTCGATGTACTCAATCTTGTCAACGCAAAAAGCACAGACTTTGCGGCGCATCTTTCTATATTTGGAAGGCTGGCGTTCCTTAGAAGAGGAAGACTGCCCGCCTTTCTTGGCTGATGTCATCAGGCCACCTCTAACGTGTCATTTATCGTCCGATAGAGCGACTGATCACTCTTCGGCGAACGGGTCGTAGTCCATGTCCGCATCCGGGACATCCTGGAGCGCACCTACCGAAGCCTGCTCGACCTCGGCGACCGGCCCCGGCTCTGCGGCCTCTTTCGGCCTATCTAGGAACTGCACCTGGTCGGCTACGACTTCCGTCTTCCAGCGCTTCTGCCCGTCCTGTTGGACCCAGGAGCGGGTCTGCATCCTGCCCTGGATGGCGACGAGCCTGCCTTTACTCAGGTAGTTGGCTGCGAACTCGGCCTGTTGCCTCCAGACGACGATGTCGATGAAGTCCGTCTCCCTCTCGCCGCTTTCGGACTTGAAGCGCCGGTCCACTGCGATTCGGAAGGTGGCAACGGCGACGCCGCTCGGCGTATACTTGAGCTCGGGGTCGGCTACCAGTCGGCCGATCAACACGACTACGTTCATCGTCATTTCCTCCCCTCAAGAGGAGCGCTTCGGTCTATCTATCCCTGGGCTTCCGGCCCGCTGTTGTCGTCAGGAACTGCGGCAGCATCCGGCGCCGGCCCCTCCTCGGCTTCCGCGACTTCATCGACGCCCTCGTCAACGACTTCGTCGCAGACGGCCTCGTGATAGTTTTTCACAGCGGCTTCATCCGACGCCTCCGCCTGGACCGGCTCCTCCGGTGCCTCTTCGGCCGCAGCCGATTCTGCTGTTTCCGCGGCAGCTTCCTCAGCCGGCTCAGCGCCCGCCTCTACCGCCGCCTCCTCTTCTGCAAGCTCCTCCACCGTCTCAATCGGCGGCTGAGGGTGCTCTATGCGAGTCGTATCGACGTGCTCAGGCTCAACACGTGTGATGATGTGACGAATGACGTCGTCGCCTATGCGCATCACGCGGCCAACTTCCCTGGCGACAGCCGGCTCACCGTCGAAGAACATGAGGATGTAGATACCCTCGCGCCGACCCATGATCTCATACGCAAGCCGTCGCTTGTCCCACTTGCCCGCGGCCTTGACCTGGCCGCCCTGCTCGGTGACGACGTTGGAGTACTTGGCGATGATGGCCTCGACTTGCTCGTCTGTAAGCGCGGGGTCTACGATGTACAGTACTTCGTAGCTACGAATCGTGGTGTTCACCTCCCCTCGGGCCAAAAATTCGGTTCCGAGACCCGCTCGGAACGGAGAGTACGTGGGACCACGCGGTCCGCACGGTTTCACGTTATTGTATTGGACGCCTCATTATACCATGCACGCCTGCCCTGTGCAACACTCATTTGGCCTCCGGTCACTCCTTCTGGAGAGGCTAAGAATGGTTCGGCTGTGCATCTCCCTCGATGTGTTTGTAGTCTTTCAGACCGCCAGGCCCGTGCCCTTTTCCTTGGGGCTACCGCGATACAACGCACACCCAACGCCTTCGGCAATTCGAGGCTCCTCAATTAAGTAGGAGAATCGCCGAAAACGCTCGTCTTACATCAGCCTGATTCCCCTGGTTTGCCATACGCGCTCGCCTGTTTTTTGTGCTGCGGGTACAACTGTGGCGACAGCCCGACAAACCTGCACGACGCTGAATTCCCGTAGCACACAGAGATGTTTGTCACCCTCACCCCCACCCTCGCCCGTCGAGGGAGAGGGAGTTCTGCGCGGGGGATTGGGCGTAGCGGACGCTTGCCGAGTAATCAAGCTCGGGAATGCCTGCCGGATACGAATCGGCGAAGGCACCGAGTTTGCGTGCTATCGCAATGACCTCCCTGAGGATCATATTGACCTCCGCGGGGCAGCGATGTATACTGCGATTGCGGTCGCGCCGCTTTATGTCAAGCGGGGCACATCGATCCGGTTTGGTGGGACGCACGCTCGTTGTGGAAGTGTCCATAGGCAAGACCGGCCGGGAACAACGGGCAATAGCGGGTAGGGAATCACACCACGCGGCCCCGCTCCAGCCCGTCTGGGGCTCGTCCGGTTTTCAGACTGAGGGACCAAGGCAAAGGTGTGCCGGAGGTCGGAGTCGAACCGACATGAGGTTGCCCTCGGCGGTTTTTGAGACCGCTGCGTCTGCCATTCCGCCACTCCGGCAGGTTGATTCGATTGTACCGTCGCCGGAGTTGCATGTCAACAAGAGGCTGTAGCAGGTAACGGCTCAGCCCAACGTGCGCAAACGCCGAGGACCCGGTCACGCTGAACTTGATTCAGGATCGATCCCTGGGCGGCCTGGATGCTGAAACAAGTTCAGCATGACGTGATTCCTGTGGAGCTGAAGTGTCTCAGCGCGACGTGATTCCCGCGGGACTGAACCGTCTCCGTAGCAGGATGTTGCTATAAGCGCGGTTTCGGCGATTCTACCACTCAGCCGAGGAGCGTCGAATCGCTGAAAACGCATGGCTTGCCGCCATTCTGCGCTCCTGAACCGGAAAGAAGAATCGCTTAAAAAAGCGCGTAGTGTGACTACAGGTGTTGTGAATCGTCGGCGGTCGGGTCCTGAGGCCGTGCGCAGCAGCCTTGACGGTTGGTTTGCCCTTGACCGAGCGGGCCGGGCGTGAAAAGGGGCGTCCATCGGGGAAACCTCTAACATACGGGGGGCTTTCGGGATGAATGACGATATCGGTCCGAGCTTCACACAGCAAGATGATCAAGCCGAGGCTCAGCAGCCGCCTCAGGCCGGGCCGTCAGCACCAAATGTGTCCGGACAGCCATCGACTCCGGCAGCACCCGCCTGCGCTCCGTCCTCGCCGCCCGTCAGGCGGAATTGGCTCATACCACTCTCGCTCGCGATAGGATGTCTTCCCTGGCTTATACTATTTTGGCTCGCCCTAGCGGCCATAGTCGGGGCCGCAGCGGTCGGCGGGCGAGGCAAGCACATCGCGCTCATAAGAATCAGTGGAACGATCACAACCGGCCGCAGCGGAGGTAGCCTGTTCGGAGACGCGTTCGCCGGGTCCGAGGACATCGTCGCCCAGCTCGAGAAGGCCCGAAAGGACCGCAACGCCCAGGGCGTGCTCATCCGAATCAACAGTCCCGGAGGCAGCGCCGCGGGCGCAGAGGAAGTCTACGACGAGATCAATCGCGTGCTCAAGGCGGGCAAGCCAGTGTACTGCTCCATGGGTAGCGTGGCCGCGTCGGGAGGATACTACATCGCATCGGCCTGCGACAGGATCTACGCCGACGGCAGCACCATCACCGGCAGCATCGGCGTCATCATCGAGCTGGCGGATATGAGCACATTGTTCAAGAAGATCGGGCTGAGCCCCCAGGTGATCAAATCCGGCAAGTTCAAGGACATCGGCTCCCCGAGCCGGCCCATCACCGCCGAAGAGCGAGAACTGCTCAGGGAAATGCTGATGGGAATATACGAGCGGTTCGTGAAAGCAGTGTCCGACGGCCGGCGCCTGCCGCTTGAAGATGTGCGCAAGATCGCCGACGGCCGCCTGCTGACCGGTGAACAGGCACTGAGAGTGAAGCTGGTCGATGAAATCGGCGGACTCCAGGAAGCCACATCGGCGCTTGCAAGAGCGGTCGGAATCAAGGGCGAGCCCGACGTAGCAGAATACGGACGGAGAGGATTGCTCGAATCCATCCTCGGCGCCGACAGCGAGACGTCGCCGAGCAGGGTACTTCTCAACGGGCTTCTGCGCCGCGACGGGCTGTTGCCCGTCAGATAGCCCGTCCTGGCCTAGCAGGGGCGGTTTTCCCGCCCGCAAAGCGGGCTACAGCATGCTGCGACAGGCGCGTCTTCGTTCTATCGCAATGACCTCCGGCAGAGGGGGTCTATATGTCCCGGCTCCGAGGTCATCTGCTTCGCAAGGAGAATGGTGACAAAAGATGCCGAAAATGATCTTAATTGACGGCAACAGCCTTCTCTACCGCGCTTTTTTTGCAGTCCGATATCTCTCGACATCCGACGGCCTGCCTACCAATGCCATCTACGGGCTTACCACGATGCTCCTCAGGGTACTCGAGGAGAAACCGGACTATATTGCTGTCGCCTTCGACACCCCGGAGCCCACATTCCGCCACGAGGAGTACCGGGAATACAAGGCTCAGCGCAAAGCGGTGCCCGAGGCGCTCATCCAGCAGGCTCCTATCGCCAGGGAACTCATCAGAGCTTTCAATATTCCGGTCGTGGAAATCCCGGGCTATGAGGCGGATGATATCGTCGGCGCGATGGCGCGAGAGGCAGAGAAGCGGGGTATCGAGACCGTGATTGTGACCGGCGACCTGGACGCCCTGCAGCTCGTGAACGAGCACGTCAAGGTGATGACCACTCAGAAAGGCGTCTCCGACACGGTGATCTACGACGCCGATGCGGTCAAAGCGCGCTTCGGCCTCTCACCTGAACAATTGCCCGACTACAAGGGCCTCAAGGGCGATCCTTCCGACAACATCCCCGGCGTGCCCGGCATCGGGGAAAAAACGGCAGCCGAGCTGTTGAAACAATACGGCACCCTCGAAAACCTTCTCGCGCACGTCGAAGAACTGCCTGACGGCAAGGTCAAGAGGGCCCTCCAGGACAACCGCGAGCTCGCCGAGCTTTCGAAGCGACTAGGGACCATCGTGACGGATCTGCCGGAAAAGCTCGAACTGGAGCAATATCGCTTCCGCGAGCCAGATTATGATGCTCTGCGCGACCTGTTCGTGCGGCTCGAGTTCAAGACGATGCTCAAGCGCCTGCCGGAGGTGGGTTCGGCCGAGGGAAAGCGCGCCCGGGAAGAAAAGCCTCTTCCGGGCCCGTGGCGGAAGATCCAATCAGCCGAAGAGCTTCGTGAGCTTCTT